>JBJHDG010000051.1:0-11364 GCA_050486425.1 Pseudomonadales bacterium
GTCCGGCAGCCAGTGGCAAGAGCCATCTGCTGCAGGCCGTCTGTGGCCAGGCGGGTGCTGCCGGGCAGCGCATTGCCTACCTGCCAGGGCGCCTGCTGACGGAACCGGAGAGCCTACAGGGGCTGGAGCGCTTCCACCTGGTGGCGCTGGATGACCTGGATCTGCTGCTGGGACAGCGCGCCTGGGAGGAAGCCCTGCTGGCGTTGTATCAAGGCTTGTTCGCGAGCCGGGCTGTGCTGTTGTTGGCAGGTCGCACAGGGGCCCAGCAACTGTGCTCTGTGCTGCCGGATTTGGCTTCACGGCTGCGGGGCGCCGAGCAGTATCAGTTGCAGCCGCTGGACGAAGCGGGGTTGGCCTTGATGCTGGGCCGTTATGCCGCCCGCTCTGGCTTGGAATTACCGCCCGAGGTGCTGGCGTTTTTGCTGCAACGTCTGCCACGGGCGCCGGCACCACTACTGGCCTGTGTGGATCGTCTGGATGAGGCGGCATTGGCGGCGCAGCGCCGCCTGACGATTCCCTTCGTCAAGCAGGTACTGCAGCTGTGAAGCGCCAGCCCCATGTGCTCTTTGTGGGCGGCGGCAGCGCGGGACATGTGGTGCCTGCATTGCCGGTAATGCAGGCCCTGCAGGCCAAGCATTGGCAGCTCAGCTATGCGGGTTCCAGCCAAGGTCCGGAACGTGACCTGGTGGCACCCCTGGCGGTCCCGTTTTATCCCCTGGCCGCGGGCAAGCTGCGCCGCTATTTCTCCTGGCAGAACCTGACTGATATGTTCCGCACCCTGGCGGGGATCTGGCAGGCATTCTGGTTACTGGGGCGACTACGGCCGGATCTGGTATTTTCCAAGGGTGGCTTTGTTTCCGTGCCCGTGGTGGTGGCGGCTTGGCTGCGCCGCGTTCCCGTGATCGCTCATGAGTCCGATGTCTCGCCAGGCCTGGCCAACCGTCTGGCGTTGCCCTTTGTCAGCGCGCTCTGTACCAATTTTCCTGGCACCCACATCAGCGGCCCCAGGCTGCGCCGGCAACCCTTGTTGCTGGTGCGCACCGGCACTCCCCTGCGGCCAGCGCTGCTGGCGGGCGACGCCCAGGCAGGCCGTGTGCGTTGTGGTGCCCCGCCGGACAAACCCCTATTGCTGGTGGTGGGGGGCAGCCTGGGCGCCAGGGCCATCAACTCCCTGGTTTGGGGGGCGTTGCCGGCACTCTGTGCGCGCTGGCATCTGGTGCATATCTGTGGGCCGGGGCAGGTGCGGGCAGACTTGGCTGGGCAGCCGGGTTATCAGGCCTACGAGTTTGTGGCTGAAGGCTGGGGGGATCTGCTGGCGGCGGCAGATTTGGTGGTGAGCCGGGCTGGTGCCAACGCGCTCTACGAACTGCTGGCCCTGCGCAAACCCAACCTGTTGATTCCCCTGGGCCTGGGCGCCAGTCGCGGCGATCAGATTGAGAATGCGGCCTTTGCCGAGGCGGCAGGCTACAGCAAGGTCCTGACGGAAGCTGGTTTGAATCCTGACTTGTTTGTGGATACCCTTGACGGAATGTTGACAGTGCTAGCAGATTGGCGCGAGCGTCTGCAGACTGCAGATTTTAGGGACGGCACTACCGCCGTGATTGCGGTCATAGACCAGGTCTTGGGGCGCTCGCCGGACGCGGCGGAGACGCTGGCCGAGAGCGAAGCATGAGCCCCCAACAGCGCACAGTTTCGGTTTCTTTACGCAGGGATACAGGTAGCAAGCCATGAAAATCGAGTTTGTTGATCAGCAACCGCAGGACACCCGATTCTTTGAACCCGAGACCCAGTTGCATCCGGATTTGCTGGCCGAGGAGCTGACGCCAGCCGACGTGCAGCACATTGCAGAGACCTTCAAATCCACCCTCACCAGCTCCTACAACTGGGACTACTCCATTCCCGATACCCGTATCCGGCGCCTGTATGAGCTGGGCAAGGCGCTGAACTGGAATGTGGAGAAGGACCTCGATTGGAGTCAACGCTACCCCATCACTGAGTTTCCGGTGGATGAGAAGTACAACCCCTATGTGGGCTTCAAACCCTATGACGATTTGCCCCATGAGGAGAAGGTGCGGTTCTCCTGGCACCGTCAGGCACTGGGCGCCAGTGGTGCTCTGCATGGCGAGCAGGGCGCGCTCATGGTGGCCGCGCAGCTGGCCTGCAATGCCCCCAGCTACGAAGCCAAACTCTACGCCGCTTCCCAGACCTTTGATGAGGCGCGCCACATGGAGTTTTTCAACAAGTACATCCAGCACCAGATCGGTATCATGTATCCGGTGGGAGCAGGGTTGAAATCCCTGATCGACAGCATTCTGCAGGATGAGCGCTGGGATCTGAAATTCATCGGTATGCAGATCATCATCGAGGGTTTGGCGCTGGCCTCCTTCAATACCATGAAGCAGCAGAGCAATGTACCTGTGCACAAGGTAGGCTTGCACTATGTGATTCGGGATGAAGCCCGGCACGTCACCTTCGGGGTGAATTTCTTGGAGGACTACTGCAAGTCGCTGCCCAAATCGGATCTGGAAGAGCGTGCCCAGTTTGCTGTGCGTGCGTTGACCCTGATGACAACGGGCGGGCGCAGCAACGGCGCCAAGTTCTACCAGCGTTACAACTGGGATCGTGATGCCGTGCGGGCGCATCTGGCCAGCAATGGCACCTTGTCGGAAAGTGGCCAGAGTTTCCGGGCCCAGCTTTTCGGTCGCGTGTTGCCGAACCTGAAGCGGATTGGCCTGCTTACCGACAGTGTCCGACCCTTCTACGAAACGGTCGGTGCGCTGTCCTTTGAAGAACTCCCTTCCGATGCCGCGGCCAGCTGGGAAAATCTGGCCAAGCCGCTCAGCT
Source organism: Pseudomonadales bacterium (assembly GCA_050486425.1). Taxonomy (GTDB): domain Bacteria; phylum Pseudomonadota; class Gammaproteobacteria; order Pseudomonadales; family Azotimanducaceae; genus SKXG01. The sequence continues at coordinate 2,845 of JBJHDG010000051.1, forward strand.
ATGAGGAAACCGCCGACTCCGTGGTGGCGGTGGGGTAAGCCAAGGGCGGCATGCAGCTCGGCGGCGCCTGCGGGCGCCGTCTTGCTATGTGTTGCCGCCATCCGTCAGGATATCCATAACAACAAGTATTAGCCTCGCCGGAGTTTCACATGTTCAAAGTACGTACCTTTAACCAGATTGCGGTGTCTGGGCTGGACCGCTTCCCACGCGACAGATTTGAGATCAGCAGTGAGTTTGCTGAGCCGGATGCGATCCTGCTGCGCAGTCACAAGCTGACACCCGAACAGATAACGCCGGGTCTGCTGGCTATCGCCAGGGCCGGTGCCGGCGTCAATAACGTACCTGTGCCGCATTGCACCGAGGCTGGCATCGTGGTGTTCAACACACCAGGTGCCAATGCCAATTCGGTAAAGGAACTGGTGCTGGCAGCGCTGCTGCTGTCGTCCCGGGATGTGCTGGGCGGCATCAGTTTTGTCCAAGGCTTGGGTACCAGCATCAGCGACAAGGCAGAATTGGATAAATTGGTGGAGGCGGAGAAGAAACGCTTCAAGGGTGAGGAAATCTACGGCCGTACTCTGGGCGTGGTGGGGTTGGGGGCCATTGGATCACTGGTGGCAAAAGCCGGTTTGAATCTGGGTATGCAGGTGTTGGGCTATGATCCGGCCCTGTCGGTGGATGCGGCCTGGCGCTTGCCCAGCGAAGTGCAGAAGATGGAAAACCTGCACAGTCTGTTTGCCCGTTGTGATTACATCAGCCTGCATGTGCCGCTGTTGGATGCCACCCGTGGGCTGGTGAATGCGGAAACCCTGAAGTCCTTTCGCAAAGGTGCGGTGCTGCTGAACTTTGCCCGCCAGGAAATTGTGGATGAGTCCGCGCTGGCTCAAGCCCTGCAACAGGGACAAGTGGGCGCCTATTTCTCTGATTTCCCCAGTCCGCAGTTGCAGGGCATGCCCAATGTCTTTGCCACCCCTCACCTGGGTGCCAGCACCACTCAGGCAGAGGAAAACTGCGCGATGATGGCGGCTGATCAACTCATCGATTTTCTCTATAACGGCAATATCACCAATTCAGTGAATTTCCCGGCCGTGTATCTGGATCGCACACCGGGCTGTCGCCTGGCACTTACCAATCAGAATGTGCCCAACATGTTGGGGCAGGTGTTGTCGCTGCTGGCCAATGCCAACATCAACATCATTGATATGATCAACAAAAGTCGTGGCGACCTGGCCTATAACCTGATTGATGTGGAAGTTGCGCCGACGGCGGCCCTGTTGCAGCAGCTGCGTAGCATTGAAGGCATCATTAACGTGCGCCTGATTGAAAATAGCCAAGCCCAGATTCAGGACGCATAGGAGACTAGCATGGACGTGGCGCCAAAGCAGGCGGGCTTTGCCCCTGGTCGCTTGCAGCGCATTGATGACCACATCAAGCGCAATTATATCGACACCGGCCGTATCCCTGGCTGTCAGGTGCTGGTAGCGCGCCACGGCCTGGTGAGCTATTTCCAGTCGTTTGGTCAGATGGATCTGGCGCGCAGCAAGCCGGTGGCGGATGACACCATCTTCCGTATTTATTCCATGAGCAAACCCATTACCTCAGTGGCGCTGATGCAGTTGTATGAGCGGGGTTATTTTCAGCTCAATGATCCCGTGTATCGGGTGCTGCCAGCCTGGCGTGATCTACAGGTCTATGTGGGCGGCGAGGCGGATGACCTGCGTCTTAAACCCATGGCCCAGCCCTTGACCTTTCGGCATCTGCTCAGTCACACCGCCGGCCTGACCTATGGCGGCACCAATCATCCGGTGGACCAGCTGTATCGCAAAGCGCGGTTGCGCAGTCGGGATATCAGCCTGCAGGAATTCGTGGATCGCCTGGGCAAGCTGCCGCTGCGATTCTCGCCGGGGGAGCGCTGGCTGTACTCCTTTGCCACCGATGTTTGTGGTTATCTGGTGGAAGCTCTCTCCGGCATGCCCTTTGCGAACTACCTGCAGCAGGAAATATTTGGGCCGTTGGGCATGCGGGACACGGGATTCTTTGTGCCGGCTGAGAAGCTGCCGAGATTTGCTGCCAACTATCAGCGAGGTGCCGATAAGAAGCTGCAGCTCATTGATGATCCGCAAAATAGCACCTATGCCAGCATGCCGCTGATGACCTCAGGTGGCGGTGGCTTGGTGAGCACCAGTGCCGATTACCTGCGCTTTTGTGAAATGCTCAGACGTGGTGGTGAGCTGGACGGTGCACGCATTCTGGGCCCGCGCACCATCGCCCTGATGCACCGCAATCATCTGCCGGATGGCAAGGACCTTACGCAATTGGCCATAGGTGCTTTTTCCGAAACCGCCAATGAAGGCGTGGGCTTTGGTTTGGGCTTTGCCACCACCCTGGATGAGGTGGCCGCCGGCACCCTGGGCGCGGGTGACTATTACTGGGGCGGTGCCGCTTCCACCATTTTTTGGGTGGACCCGAAAGAAGATCTGGCGGTGATCTTTATGACCCAACTGATGCCTTCTGCCACCTTCAACTTTCGTGGGCAGCTCAAGAGCCTGATCTATTCAGCACTTATCGACTAAGTCCGCATCGAGGCCTGAAATGACTGACAGCTTGCTGGATGCTGAGCCCTTCTTTGAGCTGGATGCGGCGGGCCGCTATTTGCCCACCCCCAAATGTCGCGGACCTTGGGATCCGAACTCCTTGCATGGTCGTGTCATTGTGGGCCTGTTGGCCTATGGCGTGGAGCGGGAATATGCGGATCCGGCGCTGTTGCCGGCCCGCCTTACCGTGGACATGTATCGCCTGCCGGACTTTTCGCCGGTACAGCTGATCACCAAGGTGATCCGTGATGGTTACCGGATCAAGGTGATCGATGTGGAAATGTTCAGCGGCGAGCAGAGCGTGGGCCGCGCCAGCTGTCAGCTGCTGCGGCGCACTGAGAACGCACCCACCAAGGTGTGGCAGCCGCCGAACTGGTCCGTGCCAGGACCGGATGAGGTGGCGGTGCCCGAGGGTGCGGGCCTGGGCATGGGTGGCATGTGGGCCATGCGCCCGATCCAGGGTGGTTTTGGCAGCCCGGGCCAGAAACGGGTTTGGATTTCAGAGCTGCGCAGCCTGGTACGGGATGTGCCGCTGTCACCCTGGATGCGGGTGGCCCTGGCGGCGGACTTTGCCAGTCCACTGGCCAATTCTGGTGAGGGCGGCCTGGGTTATATCAACACGGATGTCAGCCTGTACCTGCACCGCCTGCCGGAGGCTGCCTGGATCGGCATGGAAACTGTGAATCATCAGGCCACTGATGGCGTGGCCATTGCGGAGTGCTACCTCTACGACCAGCAGGGGCTGATCGGTAGCAGTTCCGTGGCGGCCTTGGCCCAGCGCCGCAAGGCTTGAGTTAGCCGCGGCTGGCCGCGCCCTGGTTGCTGGCGCCATGGCGCGGCCCACGCCGGCGTTGACGCTGGCGGAACCTGAGGCTGCTGATCAGCGGTCGCAGCGCGGCCGGCAGGGTCACCAGCTCGCCGCACATTTCACTGGCCAGGGCATCCGCCAGATAGGGAATCAGGCTGGTGCCGCTGGAGCCGTGCCCCAGATTCAACCAGATCCCCGGCAAAGCCGAATTCCCAGCGTCCAGCAGTGGCCCCCAGATAGGGAGCCGGTCCGAGGTGACGCCGCGTTGCCCGCGCATGGGCGTTGGCAAATGGGCGGCCAGCTGCAGACCTGCGGCGTCCTGCCAGAATTCGTGCAGACGTGCCAGGTTGGTGGCGCTGGCCCGGGGCACTTCCCAAGGTTGGTACTCGTAGGTGGCGCCCAGGGCGCAGCTGCCGTCCGCCAGCGGGGCCACCAGGCCATCACCCACCAGCGGCAGGCGTGGCTGACTGTGCAGGCGCACCTGATCGAACTGACCCCAGACCGGCAACAGCTCCAGATAATCCGCCGCCGGCAGGAACTGGCGACTGGCACCGCTACAGATCACCAGGGCCTGGTCGGCAGCGTTCAGGTCAGTCGCTGCGGCGGCGGTCTGCAGCCGCCAGCCATTGGCATGGGCTTGCAGCGTCTGCACCTGGGTATTGGGTTGATAGTTGATGGCCGGATGCTTGCGCAGCTGCGCGCAGAGCTGGTTCAGGTTCAGCATGCGGCTATTGCTGAAGTGCAGCGCCGGACTGCGGATCGCCAGACCCGCCAGGGCGCTGGCCGTCGCCGGATCACACCAGCGTAACCAGGGCATCAGCCCGCCCCCGGCGGCGAACACGGCCTCCAGCCGGGCCAGGGGCATGCCCTCAGCCGGCAGTTGCAGGACACCGCTGGGTGCGTCCTGCAGCTGGGCCGAGAGCCAGTGACTGCCAAAATCAAAAGCCCGCAGCCGCAGCTGGGTGGGTGGGTACTGGCTGGCGGCCAGGCGGGGATGCATCAGTGTGGCCGCCAGGGCATTGACCGGCTGCGCGCCGGCCTCCAGCAGCTGTATCCGCAGGCTACGATTGGCCAGGGCACGGGCAGTGGCGGCGCCTGCCAAGCCTGCACCCACAATCCAGGCGGTGCTGGGTAATACGGTGCTGCGCTGGGGGCCCTGATACCAACCCAGCAGGCTGTGGCGCTTGTGCGGGCGCTGGTCCAGGCGCTGCATCTGAAAGCCGGCGGCTGTCAGATTACGGCGCACCTGACCGGCGGCGGTGAAGGTGGCCAGGCTGGTGCCAGCACTGGCCAGGCGGGCCAAGTGCTGACACAGGAGCGGCGACCACATGGCCGGATTGCGATCCGGCGCAAAGCCATCCAGCAGCCAGGCATCCACCGGGCGCCGCTGACCGCCGGGCTGATCCGGCAGGATGCCGGCCAGACCGGTGCTGGCATCGCCCCAATACAGGGACAGGCAGATGCGGCCGCCCGCCAGTTCACGCCGGTGCCAGCCAGCAATCAGGGGTGGGTATTGGGTGCAAAGCTCGGTGTAAAACTTGCCCAGGCGGGGCGCCTGGTGCTGCCAGTGGTCACGGCAGCGCTGCATGTCCACCAATTGCAGGGGATGCAATTCCATGCTGATTACATGCAGGCGGCAACTGGTTGGTGCCCGGGCCAGAAACTCGGCCACACAGACGGCGATATTCAGTCCGCTGCCAAAGCCCAGCTCACCCAGGGTGAAGGTGCTGTCCGGGGGCAGGGCGGCAAAGCGTTCAGCCAGGGCGCTGGGCCCAACGAAGACCCGTGCCACCTCCGCCGGCCCATCAGCCGCGTAGTAAATGTCCTGGAACTGGTTGGCGTAAGGCCGGCCCTCCTGCCAGCTCAGCCGTGCCGGCTGGACCGGGTGCAGCGGGGCATGGGGCGCGTCTGTGCTCAAGGTGCCAAGGGCCGGGACGGGTCGGTGATCCATTCGCTCCAGGAGCCTGGATACAGGCTGGGCTCCGGCAATCCTGCATGCACCATGGCGAGAATGTTATGGGTGGCAGTGACCCCGGAGCCGCAATAGCACACCTGCATCTGGCCAGCTGCAGGCGGCGCAAAGCGTTGTGCCAGTGCTGCCGGTGGCAGGAATTTCCCCTGGTCATTCAGGTTTTCCTCCCAGGGCAGGCAGCGGGCACCAGGGATATGGCCAGCCACAGGGTCCAGCGGCTCCTGTTGCCCCAGGTATCTGGGCAGGCTACGGGCATCCAGCAGATCCAGGCTGGGCAGCTGCGCCAGCAGCGCGCTGGCATCCAGCTGCCGGGTCAGCGGCGCGCCAGGCTGAAATGAGCCGGGTTTGGGGGCGGGGAGCTCCTGGGTCAGCGGCAGGCCGGCGGCCTGCCAGGCCAGCAGTCCGCCATCAAGCACCGCCACCTGGGTATGGCCCAGCCAGCGCAGTAACCACCAGCAGCGGGCAGCGAAGGCGCCGGGGCCGCCATCATAGGCCACCACCTGGGTGTCTGTGTTGATGCCCCAGGCGCGCAGGCTGGCGGCCAACTGCTCCCGCTCCGGTAACGGGTGCCGGCCGGTGCGGCCAGGGACAATGGGGCCGGACAAGTGCTCAAGCAGATCGGCGAAGCGCGCCCCCGGCAGATGTCCGGCCTGGTACTGACGGGCACCCTCCTGACTATCGGCCAGGCTGGCCCGGCAATCCAGCAACACCCAGTGGGGATCCTGCAGGTGGGTGGCCAGTGCAGCGACGCTGATGAGAGTCTGATACGCCATGCGGATTGCCGATTATGAAAGGGCAGCCCGGTATTTTGCGGCCACAGGCGTCGAAGACAATGTTTTTCATCAGCTTTTTGTGCTGATAGGGCCGCCAGCGGGGTGGATAGTGGGTGCAGATCCGGTCAATAAAGTTTCCATTGGCAACCGACAGTTGTCAGAATCCCTACCCGGAGGGGTACTGGTCTGCCGGCATTAGATTTGCCTGCCGGCTGTCACTGGGGTTCACGCCCTGGCTGCTAGGCTTGTACTTGTTCAGGGATATAGTTGGTCAGAGCTTACGGGGAGCGTTTGCTGTCTATGCTGGAAATCATAAGTTTGCCGCAGTGGTCGGGTTTGTGGGCTGGGTTGTTGGATTGGGCGCAACAGGGCCTGGCACAGTTTTCGCCTTGGGGTGTGCTGATCTGCACGCTGATTCTTACTCAAATCACCATCATTTCGGTCACCCTCTATCTGCATCGCCACTCTGCCCATCGCGCCTTGGCCCTGCACCCGGCACTGCAACACTTTTTTCGTTTCTGGCTTTGGCTTACCACGGCCATGAACACCAAGGAGTGGACCGCCGTGCACCGGCGCCACCATGCACATTGCGAAACGCCGCAGGACCCGCACAGCCCGCGTGTTTTTGGCTTGAAAACCGTGCTGCTGCGCGGTGCGGAGCTCTATCGTGAGGGCGCGGATCCAGAAACCCTGGCCCGCTTTGGCCGCGGCACGCCGGATGATTGGATCGAGCGTAACCTCTACAGCCGCTTCCCTATAGGGGGTGTGGCCCTGATGCTGATCATTGATCTGGCACTGTTCGGTGTAATCGGGCTGACGGTATGGGCAGTGCAGATGCTGTGGATTCCGGTATTTGCCGCCGGCATCATCAACGGCATCGGCCATTATTTCGGTTACCGCAACTTCGAATGCAAGGACGCCGCCACCAACATAGTTCCTTGGGGATTTTTGGTGGGTGGTGAAGAACTACACAACAACCACCATACCTATCCCAACTCCGCCAAGTTGTCGGTGAAGCCCTGGGAGTTTGATATCGGCTGGTTTTGGATTCGTGCGCTGCAAGTGTTGCGGTTGGCGCAGCCCTTGAGCACCGGGCCAGTGGTGGCACGAGAACCTGGGCGCCAGGAAATCGATCACAACACCCTATGGGGCATTATCAACGACAGGTTCCGGGTGCTGGCCCAGTACGCCGATCAGGTGGTGACGCCATTGGCGGAGCAGGAGTATCAGCGTGCCGACGCTGCCAGTCGGCGTCTGTACCGACGCGCCAAACAACTGTTGAATCGTGAAGTTTCTCTGCTCGATGCCAAGGCCCTGCATCAGATCAGCCATCTGCTGACCCTGAGCCCGGCATTGAAAACCATCTATGAATTCCGTGAGCGGCTGTTGGAAATGTGCGCCCGGCGTACCGGCAGCACCGAGGAGATGCTGCACCAGCTGCATCAGTGGTGTGTGGACGCGGAAACGTCCGGGATTGCTGCATTGCAGAAATTTGTGACTGAACTGAAAAGCTACACCATGCCCGTGTCGGCACGTACTACCTAGGGCTACATCCGCTCCACGGTGGCAATGCCCAGCAGCTGCAAACCCAGTTTGATGGTGGCTGCGGTACGCAGGCAGAGCAGTAGTCTGCTGCTGCGCACGGCAGCAGGAGCCGTCAGCACTGGGCATTGTTCGTAGAAATGCATGTAGGCACTGGCAAGCTCATACAAGTAGGTGCACAGATGACTGGGCATGGCATCCTGTGCGGCCTGCTCCAGGGTTTCCTGCAGACGCAGCAGTTGTAGTGCCAGGCGCCGCTCTGCGGCGGCTTCCAACTGGGGCGTGCCGGTCAGCGCAGCCGGGTCCACCTCACCCTTGCGCAGCAGGCTTTGAATTCTGGTGTAGGCATATTGCAGATAGGGCGCTGTGTTGCCGTCCAGGGCCAGCATCTGATCCCAGTCAAACACATAGTCGCTGGTACGGTTTTTCGACAGATCCGCATATTTCAGCGCGCCGACGCCGATGGCATGTGCCACCTGCTGTTGCTGGGCCGGCGCCATGTCCGGATTTTTTTCCTGCACCAGCTGCAGCGCCCGACTTTCCGCTTCATCCAGCAGATCGGCCAGTTTCACCACACCACCGGCGCGGGTGCTGAATTTACGGCCATCCCGTCCCAGCATGTTGCCGAACTGGATATGTTCCAGCCTGGTGGTTGGGCCAACAAAGCCGGCGGCGCGACCCAGGGCAAACACCTGGCGGAAATGCAGGCTCTGTTCCTTGCCCACCACCACCAGAATGCGCTCGGCACCCAGGGTGCCGACCCGGTAGCGCAGTGCCGCCAGATCCGTGGTGGCATACAGATAGCCGCCATCGGATTTCTGCACGATGATGGGC
>JBJHDG010000052.1:0-11326 GCA_050486425.1 Pseudomonadales bacterium
GGGTCCAAGAGACTGGCTGCGCCTGTGGGGCAAGGAACTCACCGTGGCTGCCTTGCTGGGCGGCACCATGGCGCTGGCGGTAACTGGCCTGGGATTCTGGCGCGGTGGCCCGGAAATTGCCTTTGTGGTGGCCCTGTCCATGTTTCTAGTGGTGGTGATTGGCAGTATGATCGGCCTGCTCCTGCCGCTGATGCTGGCCCAGTTGAAATTCGATCCGGCCACAGCCAGCACACCGCTGATCACCTCCATTGCGGATATCGTCGGACTGCTGATCTATTTCAGCGTCGCCACCGCTATCCTGATGCCCGCGACCTGACGCAAGGCTATGTTAGAATACAGGCACTTACCGCAAGTTGTGAGCTGGTGGCCGGCATGACAAAAACCATCGTGATCGTGGAAGACGACCCGGATCAGCGCGCCAACTACAAGGACGCCATCAGCAAAAAGGGCTATCAGGTGCAAGCCTATGCGGGGCGCGAAGAAGCCCTGCTGGGTATTGATGAACAGGTCCCGGATCTGGCCATCCTGGATATCATTCTGGGTGAGGAAGTGGACGCCGGTTTCCAGCTCTGTCGTGATCTGCTGAGCAGAGCACCGACCCTGCCGGTGATCTTCCTCACCGAACGTATCAACGAGATCGACAAGATTTCCGGGCTCCGGCTCGGCGCCTGGGACTATCTGCCAAAACCTATCTCATTGGATTACCTGGCTGAGCGCATTTCCTCGCTGCTGCGCATCAACGAATTTCGTAGCAGCGGCGAGAATCGCAGCGGCAAGCAGATTGGTGACCTGACCCTGGATGAAGATGCTCTGCTGGTGTCCTGGAAAGGCCATCGCATCGATCTGTCGGGTACCGAGTTTCGCATGCTGGCAAAACTGGTACGTGCACCTGGTCATGCTGTGAGCTATGAAACCCTGATGAATGCCACCATGCAAAGCCTGGTGACCAATAACACTATCAACACCCATATGCGGAATATCCGCAAGAAATTTGAAAAAGCCGATCCGGAATTTGCCTGTATCAAGAGCGAATACGGATTCGGTTATCGCTGGACTGAAGAAGCCGGACCATGAAACTGTTCAATCGCATCCGCGGCCCGAGGCTGAGCACCAAGCTGCTCCTGTGGGGCCTGATGCTGCTGATCGTACCCTGGATTTCCTACCGGCAACTGGTAGGCATGGAACAACTGCTGATTCAAGGCCAGTCCCAAGCCCAGCTGCTTACGGCAGAAAGCATTTCTACTGTCTTCAATGGCAGAGATGATCTATTCAACGACCTGCCTATCAGCATGGAGGACTATGCCTCACTCTATGCTCGGCCGCTGCAAACCTCCATCCGTATTGACGGCAGAGTCGGCGACTGGGGTGATCAGGCCGGGCGTTTCCTGCGTTTTGGCACGGACAGCCAGGGTGAGCTCGGCGAGGGCGGTTTCGAGCTGTTGCTGGGTGAGCGTGGTGGTCAGCTCTATGCCTTTATGCGCATCCAGGATCGCAGCCTGCTCTATCGCAGCCCGGAAAGCCTGCGCCTGGATAACACCGACCATGTACGCCTGAATTTCATTCGTGCCGATGGTGAGGATGGCCGCATCGGCATATTCTTTCCCGGTCCTGGTGTGACCACCGCCTATTATATGGACGCGGACTGGCGCTACGCAGCCACCGGCTCACCACTGAATCAGGTCCAGGGTTATATGGTGCCCGTGGCTGATGGCTTGCATCTGGAATTTCGCATGCCACTGGATCTACTGGGCTCCAGACGCACTTTTGGTATTGCCTACGCTGACGTGGACGATCCCCAGACACGCAGCATCAGAGCCGTCACCCAAACCTTACCAACGGCCGGTAAATCCAGTTTCAATCTGGTGGTGCTGCGTTCACCCGAAGTACTCAATATCATCCAGGGCCTGGGCTATGCCGGTGCCCGCATCCTGGTAATCGACGCCCAAAACCGGGTGCGGGCAGAAACCGGTCGCTTCAGCCGCACTGACCCGGATGATCTGGCCGGCTGGACCGCAGCGGCCAGGGAGTGGTTTCAATATATTCGGCCCTTTATCCATCGCCTGGTGATGTGGCAAGCCTGGGAGGAACGGCCCGGCCCACTGGTGGGTCAGGCCACGGCCGATGCAGTTATCCAGGCCTCTCTGCGTGGCGAGCCCATTGCCGTGCGCCGAGCCCTGGCCAGCGGCGAAGAGATCATCATGGCAGCACATCCCATTGTCTCTGCCGGCAGTGTGATCGGCACCGTGGTGGTGGAGCAAAACATCGACGAGATTCTGGCATTCCAGCGCTCGGCCTTGGACGAGGCAATTGTCTTATCTGTCGTCAGCTTGATGGTGGTGCTGCTCTCGCTGCTGGCGTTCGCCGGCCGACTGGCTTGGCGCATCCGGCACTTGCGCAAGGAAGCCAGTGCCGCTATCGACAAGTACGGACGCCTGCGTACCAGCGCCCTGCAAAGTGAAATCTACGCCGGTGATGAAATTGGCGATCTTGCCCGCAGCGTTTCTGCCATGCTTACCAAACTACATCAGCACACGCAGTTCCTGGAAAATATGCCGCGCACCCTGCGCCATGAGATCAACAATCCGCTGAATACGCTCTCCACCTCACTGCAGAATCTTGCCCAGGAAAACCCAAACATTGAACAGAGCAAATATCTCGAAAGCGCCAAGCGTGGCGTTATGCGCATCGGCGCCATCGTGCAAAATCTTGCGGATGCGGCCAGCCTGGAAGAGTCCCTGGAAGCTGATGAGCTGGAACTGATTAACATACAGCAGCTGCTGGAGAACTACGTCGCCAACTGTCGCGTGGTGCACAAGAATACCAAGTTTGTCTACAAAGGCAGCCCTGTACCCGTGTATGTACGCGCATCCGACTATCGCATTGAACAACTGCTGGATAAAATCATCGACAACGCCATCGACTTTCATCGCAGCAACAGCCCCATCAAAATACAGCTGGATACCGGGCGGGATTACCTGCGCATCAGTGTTGCCAATCGGGGGCCAACACTACCACCGGACTTGAATAACTCTCTGTTTGACTCCATGGTCAGCCACCGCGGTAACGCCGACAGCCAGAATCGCTTGCACTTTGGCCTTGGTCTCTATGTAGTGCGCCTGATTGCCCAGTATCACGGCGGCAGCGCTCGCGCGGTGAATCTGGCCGATGGTTCCGGCGTAGTCATCAGCGTACAGCTGCCCTTGGCACAGCCGATTGCCACCACGGCACCCCCTTTGGCGACCAATGGCGCCGCACAGCAGGAAAAAATAATACCTAATTGATGCCGGTTAGCGCAGCAAAAAACGACTGTCGATAGCCAGCCGCCCATCTTCCGCCACCAGTTCCCCCCGTTGCACCATGAAAACAACAGCGGCATACACGCTGCGCGCCGCTGCCGGATACATGAATTCAGGCAAATCGGTGTACATCAGCGGCACCATGTCACGGATCAGGGTTACACCTTTTTCAATACAAACCAGAATCTGCGCCTCCCGCTCCTGGCGATGGGCAATGAATGCCTGGACATGAGCCTTGGTATCCAGCACCGCGGGCCCATGGGTGGGCCAATAGATGCTGTCATCGCGCTCCAGCAGCAACGCCAGACTGGCCATGTACGCTTTCATATCGCCATCTGGGGGCGATATCACACTGGTTGACCAGGCCATCACATGGTCGCCGGTAAAGAGGGCTCGTGCACCGCGCAGCTGATAACACATATGATTGGATGTGTGTCCCGGCGTATAGACCGACTCGACTTCCCAGCCATCGCCAACGATCAGCTCACCATGCGTCACTCGCACGTCGGGCATAAATGCCAGGTCTGCGCCCTCCTCCACTTTGACACTGTCTTCGGTCTGCCCGGAACCATGAGGGCCGTAAGCATAGGTCTTGGCATCCGTATGTTCACGCAGCAGCGCGCATCCGGGGGAATGATCCATATGTGTATGGGTCACCAGGATATGGGAGATGATTTCGCCCTGGGTTGCTGCAAGCAGCGCGGCTATATGATCTGGATCCGCAGGACCCGGATCTATCACCGCCACGCGACCTTGTCCAAGGATATAGGTGCCCGTCCCATGAAAGGTAAAAGGGCTTGGGTTACGCGCAATAACCCGACGAATACCGGGGGCAACCTGCGCGACCTGACCGTATTCAAATTCCAGTTCACGCCGAAAGGGTATTCTTACCGTCATGCAAAGACTCCAAAGCTGTTATTGCAGATTAACCGAATTGACCGATCGTTATCGGGGCCGGATTCGCTCCCAGATTGAATGCCAGAATCCGCTTCGGCGTCGTGCCTGCACAGAATCCGGCAACCGAAATTCCAGCAAGACCTTACCCATTACCAGACGATCGCCATGGTGCAAGCGTACAGTATGCACCGGCTTGCCATTCACCAGCACGCCATTGGTAGACATAAGATTGGTGATAAATACGCCGTCTCCGCGCACATCCAATTCAGCATGTCGTAGTGATACGCTCATATCCGGCAGCAAAATATCCGCCGTTTGATCGCGCCCCACCAAACGCCGGCCAAATTCCAGCAGGATCAATGGCTGGGGCACATCCCCGGCTAATACCAGCAAGGCCGGCCCCGGAAGCGGCTGCGCCGTGAGCGCCTGCAGCATCTCCACCTCGGTACGGCTGACCGCGACTGTGGGTCGCAAGGACACCTTATCGTCAACAGCCGTGCCAGGTGGCGTAGGCAGCAACCCGGTGGGGGACAGGGAGGTCAGGGAGCTGTCAGTACGATCCACACCTGGCAATGAATCCACCGTTCGTTGGTCTTTGCGTTGCACCAGGGAAGGGTCAAATGGCATGACTGGCGTCAGGTCCGAGTCGCTGCCTATCACCTGAAAGCTCAGCGCATCAAAGCTGACAACATCACCGTGAAACAGGCGACAGCCACCTTGTACACGGTCGCCATTCACATAAGTGCCGTTGGCAGACCACAAATCGCGAATCCATAGCGAAGAGCCAAATATACGCACCAATGCATGTTGGCGGGAAATATGTGCGTCCTGAAGCTGCAGGCTACTTTCGCTGCCACGTCCAATTTGGAAATTATCACGGAGCGCAATCCGTTGCTCACCCCCCGGAGAAACCAAATGCCAATCAAAGCCTGGCTTTGTTGCTTCCACCTGGAGCCGCAACAGATGGCTACCCAGCAGGATTTCATCACCAGGAATCAACCCAACCGGATCTTTGAGCAGACTGTTATTAACACTTACCAGCGCTCCCGCGATGGGAACCAGTCTTAGCGAGCGCTGCCTGATCTCAACCCGTGCATGAAAGTCAGCAACATCCTCACCTGCAACAATCAAGTCGTTATCCAGATGTCTGCCAATCGTGATATCTGTCGTGAGCGCAAAAATCTCTGCGGTATCATCCAACAACACCAGGCTCAGATAGAGATCACCCAGGACCGGCGGGGTGATCATTGTTAGTGCCATCATGGCTCTACCTCCGCCCATTGGCGCTGCAAGCGCTGCCAGTCGCTGTTCTCCGGCATCAGCGTCAGCGCCTGGGACAGCAACCCGCGCGCCTGCACCCGCATCTCGAATTCCCAGGCATCCTGCGCCACCACAGCAAGTCGACGCGCAGCGCTCTCCCGCAACGCCAGGGCCTCTGCGTAGCCCGGCTCCAATGCCAGTGCGGCATTGATGTGCAGAATGGCGTTATTATCTGCGGGTGCGGATATCATGCCCTCTTCCATCAGGCGTCGCGCTTGCTGCATGTGTTCAGCCAGCCTGCCGACGCGTTGGGTTTCGCTGGTCACCAACGTTACCACGGCAGCATCCAGGCCGTTAGGCAGCCCGATTTCTCTGGCTCGCTCTGCCAAGGCTTGCGCCTCACCGAGCCGATTTGCCGACAGCAGGTTTCTGGCCTGACGCAGGACCAGCTCACTGACTTCTGCCAGAGACTGCTCTGCCACCCGATTGAGCGGATCTGTCGCCAACACCAGCTTATAGAGCTCCACCGCATTGGCCCCCGGGGGCTCCAGCAGTGCGCCATCGCGACGGTGCCGCGCCGCCTGCAACATCAAGCTGTCGATTTCCGCCTGCAGCTGTGTCGCCTGACTGATACGTTCACGCAACAAGGGTAAGCCAGTACTGTCCGGATTGGCCAGGGCCGCCACCTGCAGGTATCCCATGGCAAAGGTGATGTCCCCATCATCCAGGGCACTTTGCGCCATGCGTTCGTACTGCCGCGCAAGCAGAGCCAGGTCGTCACGCGCCACCTGATGCTCGGGGTCCAGGCGTAGCACTTCATGGTAGGTCAGAATCGCTGCGTTGGCAGAGGCCAGATCCTGCAACCCTCGGCTGCTGAGCAACGCCTGATTAGTCGCTACCAACGTTTCTGTGCGCTTGCGCAAGGTCAGCTGTTCAAACAACTGACCCAAGGTTTCATCTGCGGGAAATGCCAGCAACGCGTCGTTGACGCGTTGCTCAGCGAGCGCCCAATCACCCGCCGCCAAGGCATCGCTCACATCCTGCCGGGCTCGCTGTACCAGTTGTGTCAAATGCTCGGCGGCCCGGGTATGTCCGGGATCCAGGCTGATCACACGACGGTATGCCGCCACCACGGCACTCAGGCTCTGGTTAGGATCCCGCCGCAATGACTGGGCAACACGCCAGGCGTCCTCCACTTCTGCTGACTCCATCAGACCCAAGCTCGAGAGCCAATCAGCCATTCGCTCATTACCGGAGATTAGTAACCAGCCTGAGCCTGAGCCGAACAGCAACACCAGCAAGGTCAACGCCCCCATCCAATACCGGCTGCGTCTGCGCGCTGAGGCCGATCTGCGCTCCGGGCGAGGCTCCGCCCGCAAGGCTCTGGGATCACTCAGCAGTGGCATGTCGCTGACAGCGCGCAGCTCTGCCGTGGTCACAACTTGAGTCTTGATCACCGTGTTGGGGATGCGACCGGACACCCTGAGCTGATCCAGGGCACTGATAAGCTCGCTGCCACTCTGGTACCTGGCATCCGGTCGCTTTGCCAGTAGCTTATCGATCACCGGCTGAAAGTGCGCCAGATATCCTGGCAGGCGCGGCACGGGTTCCTGCAGATGTTGCATGGCAACACTGGTTTCAGCACTACCTTTGAAGGGCACATCACCAGCCAGAATTTGATACAGCACGATACCCAGACTGTAGAAGTCAGAGCGCTTGTCCAGCGCCCGCCCCGCCGCCTGCTCCGGGCTCATATAGGGTGGCGTACCCAGCACCTGGCTTTGCTGTTCACCCGCATCCTTGAGCAGCCTGGCTATACCGAAATCAGACAGGACAGCTGAGCCATCTTCCCGGAACAGGATATTCTCGGGTTTGATATCCAGATGAATAAAACCCTTGGCATGGGCAAAATCCAGCGCCCGGGCAATGTCCTTGATTACCGCCACGGCAGCCTGCATATGCATACCGCGCTCCAGCCGGCGATTCAGATCGCCGCCGCGCAAATACTCCATCACCAGGTAGTAGCGGCCATCCTGCACCCCGGCATCATGCACCTGCACAATGCCGGGATGGGTAAGCTGAGCCAGTATCCTGGCTTCCCGCACAAAACGCTGTGTTGATCCCACATCGGCGCTGATTTGGGTCGACAGAATCTTGATGGCCACCAGGCGTCCAAACTTGCGCTGCACCGCCAGATAGACACTGGCCATGCCGCCACGGCCGATCTCGCGCTCAATGCTGTATCCTGGAATCTGCAAAGCGTTCATGGTCGGTGATTTCGCTAACCGTCCAGGGACAACGGCCTGATCTCACCGGCCACCAATAATCCGAGCACAAACCTGGCATCCGCGATGTAGCTGGTGCCATCCAGGCTGACAGCCACACCTCGGCCATGCGCCAGGCCGTTGATGCACTGGTCACCGTCAAACATCCAGGCTTGCTGGTCTACCTGTGCGCTGCAATGACGTACTGCCCGTAACTCCTGTTGCGCTACCAGCTCGCCCTGGCGCCAGTGCTGAAATTGCCGCTTGCCGTCCGGCGTCTGCAACACGCCGTAACCATCCATCTGATCCTCGGAAAATTCGCCGCGATACTGGCTACCATCTCGCAGATACATCAGGCCCAAACCATGGCGGCGGTCATCCTTGAATTCACCCAAATATCTATTGCCATTGGGCCAAAAGTATTCGCCGCGACCCTCGCGCCGCCCGTTCTGAAACTGACCGCGATAGCGTCGCCCATCCGGCCACTGAAATTCTCCCAGCCCCTCCAACACACCAGTGATGAACTCACCCTGATAGCGTTGGCCGCTTCGCCATTGATAGATACCCGTACCTGTACGTTCACCTTCCTGAAACTGGCCTTCGTACCAATCGCCATTGACCCAGGTAAAACGACCTTGACCATGCATCTGATCGGCCACGAATTCGCCTTGATAGACGTCACCATTAGGCCAGTGCAGTACGCCCTCGCCCTGGCGTTGGTCGCGCACGAATGCACCCTCATAACGCCGTCCATCAGGCCACTGATAAATGCCCTGCCCATGCATGGCATCCTTGCGATACTGGCCCACGTAGCGATGACCATCCGCCCACACATAGCTGCCACGACCATGACGCAAGCCATCACGGACTTCGCCGTCGTAAACATCACCATTGGGTAATTCAATACGGGTGACCCGGATGCGGGCATCGCTTTCGGGCGTCCAGGCCGCGCATAGCAACAGCACCAGCAGCATGGATGCCAGCGGATAGCATTGGACTTTGCTCAGCTTTACCTCCGGGCGATGCATTGCTTAGACTGCGCGGCTTGTCAGCAGAGGCCTTACTTTACTTGGACATGCTCTACTTCTCCATTGCCTGCCTGGGGGTGGGTGTCCTGGCTGGCTTCCTGGGCGGCATGCTGGGTATTGGTGGCGGTGTGGTCATCGTACCAGCGCTGATTCTGCTGTTCGACCAGATGGGTCTGTTCCAGCGGCTGGCGCCGGACAACAGCACCACGCTGATTGCCGTGGGCACGTCGCTGGCCACCATCATCTTTACCTCTGCTGCTGCCGCCAGAGCACAGATCAGGGCGCGCATGGTGGAATGGCCGGTGGTCAAGACTTGGACGCCGGGGCTGATGCTGGGCGGCTTCTGTGCCGGGTATGTCGCTGCCCTGCTGCCCATGCTCTGGCTACGCGGCTTGATCGCGGGCTTTTTGCTGCTGATCGCGCTCATCATGCTCGCCAACTGGCGTCCAGCCAGCCAGCGCAATCTGCCCGGCCCCTGGCCCAGCAGCCTGATCGGCGCCGGGGTGGGCCTGGTCTCAGGGATCGCAGGCATAGGTGGCGGTAATCTCACCGTACCCACGCTGGTGTACTTCAATACCCCAGTCCACCGGGCTACAGCCACCTCCAGCACCCTGGGCCTGCCCATCGCCCTGGCGGGGACCTTGGGCTATGTGGCCCGGGGTTGGTCGCATACCGAACTTGGCCAGGGTTTGCTCGGGTATGTGTATCTGCCGGCACTGGCCATGCTGATGCTGGCGGTGGTTGCCAGCGCCCCCCTGGGCGTTCGCGCCGCGCACCGGCTGCCGGCCATGGCCCTGCGACGCTTGTTTGCGCTGCTGCTGATGCTGGTATCGGTGCGCATGTTCTGGTCCGCCCTCTAGCGGCAATGGCACACTGCGGCTTTCTTACCTGGTCCTATGCCTCGTCTGTGGCTGCCTGGGGCGGATGCAGCGTGCGGATCTGGATGGCATCGGTGCGCTGCTGCGCCAGGACATCCGAAATCACCACCACTTTGGCTTCCTCCGGCAACCCTTCCCGTTCCCGCAGCACACTGAACGCTGTGTGCAGGGTTTTTTCCGGGTCACGGGAGAAATCAGTGCGGAAACTGAACAGTGCCCGGTTCAGCACCAGGCGCCGCCGGGTCTGGCTGGTATTGGTGAAGGCATAGATGGGCACAGTGCGCGGACGGCAATTGGTAACCAGATCCGCCATAATGCCCCGGCGGGTTATCACCACGATGCCGGCAGCGCCTATGCTTTCCGCCAACTGCACCGCCGAGATGGCCACGTGCTGCTTGTCGGAATTCGCCACCAGGCCAGCTTCAAACCCCAAGCCTGGCAATCGCTCACTGGCTTGGGCAATTTCCACCAGTTGCTTCACGCAGCGCACGGGATATTTGCCGACGCTGGTCTCACCGGACAGCATCACCGCATCCACCCCTTCATAGATGGCATTGGCCACGTCGGTGACTTCAGCGCGGGTGGGCGTGGGTGCACTGATCATGGATTCCAGCAGATGAGTGGCCACAATAGAGCGGCGGCCCAGGGTGGCGCAAATCTTGACGATCTCCCGCTGCACATTGGGTAGTTCTGCAATATTGGTTTCGATCCCCAGGTCACCCCGGGCCACCATCACGCCATCTGCTGCCTCGGCGATGGCAAGGATGTTGGCTACACCTTCCCGATCTTCGATCTTGGCAATGATCTGAGTACGATGGGATTTCGCACCCAACAGCTCACGCAGGGATTGGATGTCTTCAGCCGTACGCACAAAGGACAGCGCGATGAAATCCACGTCATGACGCATGCCAAACTCAATATCACGCACATCCTTTTCGGTAATGGACGGCAGATTCACCCGCACGCCTGGCAGGTTCACATGGCGTTTGCTGCCCAACATGCCACCGTCCACTACCTTGCAGGTCAACTGGGTACCTTCCAGTGACAACACCTCAAAGTTGATGAGCCCGTTATCGATACTGATGCGATCCCCAGGCGCCATGGAATTTACCAGATCGCCATAGTTCACATGGATTGAGCGCATTTCAACGTCAGTGGAATCACGCACCGACAGGCTCACCACATCCCCATTTTTCAGTTCCATGGGGTGCTCAATATCCCCGGTGCGAATCTCCGGCCCCTGCGTATCCAGTAGCACCGCCACGGGATATTTCACCTTTCGGTTCAGCGTCTTGATCCAGTTGATTACTCGCTCAGCGCTGGCATGATCAGCGTGAGACATGTTCAGACGCACAATATTCATGCCGGCCAGGGCCAGTTTTTCCAGCATCTCGTAGCTGGCTGTGGCCGGGCCAATGGTGCAAATGATTTTGGTACGGCGAAAATCCGAACGAGCTTCCATGCAAGGTTCCAAAAGGGGTGATTGGGGCTGGCGTTGCGGCCGGTACGCGCCTGCTAGATTAGCCCGGATTCCAAAAGGCATCCAGCGCTGCCGGAATTTCTGCGGCTGGCGTAATCCGGGGTTGCCAGAAGTCCGGGAAGTAGCAGCGGCAATGAAAACTTACGCGCAGACACCAAGGTCACCCCGCCGCTTGTTGCGGCGGGATCATAGGCAAAACCTGTATGTTCTTACAGTATCGGGC
>JBJHDG010000053.1:0-11229 GCA_050486425.1 Pseudomonadales bacterium
CTATTAGGCTATATTGGCGAAATCGTCCTTTCTCGGAACTCTTATGCGCCCTGATGACCAGGATCGACTGTTGGGCCAATCCCCCGCCTTTCTCCAGGTGCTGGATGAGGTCTCCCGTGCCGCCAACCTGGACAAGCCCCTGCTCATCGTCGGCGAACGCGGCACCGGCAAGGAGTTGATGGCGGCTCGGGTGCACTTTCTTTCCTCACGCTGGCAAGGGCCATTGGTTAAATTCAACTGCGCTGCGGTGAATGAAAATCTGCTGGAATCCGAGCTCTTCGGTCATGAAGCCGGGGCCTTCACCGGCGCTCAACGCAGCCATCAGGGCCGCTTCGAGCGCGCCCAGGGCGGCACCCTGTTCCTGGATGAGCTGGCCAATACCTCAGCGCTGGTACAGGAAAAATTGCTGCGGGTTATCGAGTACGGCGAGTACGAACGCGTCGGTGGCAGCCGCACCCTGCAAACGGATGTGCGCCTGGTAGCCGCCACCAATGAGGACCTGCCGACGCTGGTGCGCACCGGGCGCTTTCGCGCCGATCTGCTGGATCGCCTGGCCTTTGATGTCATCAGCCTGCCACCCCTGCGAGCCCGGGTTGAGGACATTTTGCTGCTGGCCGAACGCTTCGCCATCAACATGGCCAGCAGTCTGGGCCTGCCGCTGTTTGCGGGCTTCAGCACTGCTGCTGCGCAGACGTTGCTCGCCCATCATTGGCCAGGCAATGTGCGGGAACTGAAAAATGTGGTGGAGCGGGCGCTCTACCGCAATCAGGATTGGGAACAACCGATCACGGAGATCCAATTGGATCCCTTTGCTTCACCCTTTCGCCCTGGCGGTGACGCAGCCTCGGAATTGAGCACAGCACCTGTCGCGGCGACGACCAATGAGCGCCAAACCACCTTGCCGGCGCAACAGCTATCGACGCTGATGCAGCGTCTGCAGGAACAGCAGCCCGTTGATCTGAAAGCTTATCTGCATGAGCTGGAAAACACACTCACCATCACAGCGCTCACTGCAGCCAAACATAATCAGCGCACGGCGGCGCGGTTGCTCGGACTTAGCTACCATCAACTGCGTGGGTTGTTAAGAAAGCACCAGCCTATGCGCAAGCATTAAGGCTCATCGCGCGCCTGCAATAGGCGGGCACTATATCAGTCCACAATCAGTCCACACCTTCAGCATCCGGCGGTCGCGTACCGCCCTCCTTTAAGACGGCCCGCACCTTAGCTGCCAGATCCTGACGCCGATAAGGTTTGTTCAGCAGCTGCACGCCCCGATCCAAGCGCCCATGGTGGACAATGGCATTTTCTGTATAGCCGGAGGTAAATAACACCGGCATGTCGGGAAAAAGCTGCCAGGCAGCCTCGGCCAGTTGGCGCCCGTTCATGCCTCCCGGCATAACCACATCGGTAAACAGCAGATCAAAGCGACCGAAGCGGGTCAGCACGTCCAGCGCCTGAGCACCATTGCCGACCGCAACCACGCTATAGCCCAGGCTGCGCAACTGGTCCTCCACGTGCGCCCGCACCAGATCGTCATCCTCCACCACCAAAATCTGCTCGACACCACGCAGGGAAGGCCGCTGTTCCGTGGGCTGCACGTCATCAGGCGCATCAAGGGCGCGGGGCAGATACAGCTTCACCACAGTGCCATGACCTCGCTCCGAATAGATCTTCACATGCCCACCGGACTGTTTACTAAAGCCATACACCATGCTCAAACCCAGACCGCTACCCTTGCCGACCTCCTTGGTGGTGTAGAAGGGCTCAAAGGCTCGCGCCATGGACTCCGGCGACATGCCATCGCCTGTATCAGACACCGCAACCATCACATACTGCCCTGATTTCACTTCATCGTGCATGTCGGCGTAGCGGTCATCCAAATGCACATTGGCTGTTTCTATGGTCAGGCGACCACCCTGAGGCATGGCATCTCTGGCGTTGATGCAGAGATTGAGAATGGCCGATTCCAGATGCGATCTATCCACCATCGCATGCCATAAACCACCAGCACGCACCAACTCGATCTCCACATCGGCGTCCAGGGTTCTGCGCAACAACGGATCCATATTGGCGACCAGTCGATTGACATCGGTCACCTTTGGGCTGAGGGCCTGGCGCCGGGAAAATGCCAACAAACCACGGGTGAGATCAGCACCGCGCACGGCGGCGCTGCGGGTCATTTCCGCAATAACCCGCAAGCGATGATCTGGCGGTAACTCTTCCAGCAGGATGTCAGTGCCACCCATGATCACGGTCAGGAGATTGTTGAAATCATGAGCAACGCCACCCGTGAGCTGCCCAACGGCTTCCAAACGCTGGGCCTGCCGCAATTTTTCTTCAATAGCTACCAGATGGGAAATGTCCCGGGCAAATGCGTAGTAAATTCCCTCTTCGGCAACCCAGTGCGCTGACCACAGTAAGTGCACCAGATGACCATCCTTGTGCACATACCGATTCTGAAAACTCTCCAGTTCCAGCTCCAAATTCAGCAGCTGTGCTTGCTTGCTGGTTCTGGTGAGATCCTCTTCATACACAAATTCCATGTACCTTCTACCCACCAGCTCCGCGGGTTCGTATCCAAGCACGCTTTTGCACCTATCGCTGACTTCCATAATGTAGCCATCAGCATCCGCCAGCATCAATACATCCTGAGTGATATCGGTGATACGCTTTGCCCGATTCAGCGCCAATTCCAACCGGCTCTGCTGCTCACGCTCCTCACGTTCGGCTTCTATGCGCTTGGTGACGTCACGAAAATAGACAGAGAACCCCTCGACATGGGGATAGCCTCTTACTTCGATCCAAGCAGCCATAGGCTCATAGCGCTCCACGAAGGTTACAGCTTCGTTGGCACGCTTGGCATGGCGGTACTGCTGCTCAAAGAGAGAGCCTTTGGCCTCAGGAAATGCGTCCCAAATGCAAACATTGAGTAGTTCGGCTCTCTGCTTGCCCAACAGCACTTCGGCGGCATCATTGACATAGGTAAAGTTGCTGGCGTTATCCAAATTGAAAAAGGCATCGGAGATGCTGCTGAGAATCTGATCGACAGATTCCTTTGCTTGATGCAGCGCCTGCTCCAGTTGCACATGAGCAGAAATATCCTCACTGAAACCGAAGATTTGCGTGGATCCATCCCGTAAATCCCTTCTCGCCACCAAATGATCCCTGGCCCAAATCACATGGCCTTCCACCAGGTATCTGTGCTGCAGGGTCAACGCATCAGCAGTCGCGTCCAGCATGCTGTGCAAACCAAGCCGCGCCTGCTCCAGATCCGACGGATGCAATTGAGCCAACCAGTCGCAGCCTATTAACAGGTCTTGGCGCCGGCGCAACAGCTGTGCGTAAGCAGCATTTATCACTTGCAGCTGCGCCTCCGCATTCAACACAAACAGGCCACAGCCCGCGTTTTGAAAAGGCGTCTGGTACAAAGCCGCCACCTGCGTTGCTTGCGTCAGGGCCGCCTTGGTGGCGACGGCCTGGGCAATACAGATGGCAAGCTGGATAAACACCGATTGCTCAGCCTCGGCAAAATTCGTATCAGCAGAACCAGCCACGATCAGTATTCCCACTACAGCACCCGCCTCTGCGCACAGCGGGGCAACCAGCGTGGGTCCCAGCGCTTCCGCGACGGTTGCGAGCGCCGCTGGCAAACGGGTAAACCCCGGCAGCTGCTGGAGGCTGGTGGGATCCAATATCCGCACCAAGCTTGATCCTGTCATATCGGTCTGCAGCAGCTGGCGGGCCAGCCGCAACAGCTGGGTTTCGCTGGACCTGAGGGACTCGGGCAAGGCACTGGCCGCAGGAACCGTCGGCCACGGCAGATCGGCCTGTAAACAGATGATCGCAGCGCGCGCATCCATCACCAGCCGCGCCTGCTCGGCGGCCAGCGGCAATAACTCAGCGGTAACTTGCGCCCCATGCAAGAGATTTGCAGCGCGCACCAGGCGAAACAGCTTTTCCTCTACTGACGCCATCTTGTTATTCCCACTTATTCTCGGCTGTTCTCACGCCACCTTCCTGTGGCACATTTTCGAATATGTATCCCTGATCAACGTCTGCAGCTTAGAAGAAGTTGGCAGCATAAACGACCAAATCGGTCGCAGACTTGGTCAAATTATTTTTGCGGCAGTAGGCAGTAAGTAATAGGCAGGTGGCAGAGCTATTTTTCTATTTTCAAGTATGTCCCCGAGTCACCGACGCTGCCACCGCAACTCCCTGGCGAATCCTATCTCCTGGTGCAACCCGAATGAAGTCGACACCTCAGGTTCCGTTAATAAAGGCTTCGCCCACCGATACGCGAAATCTCCTTATTGCCGCGTTGGTGCAACCCGGCTAATTTCAACCCTTCACTGATCACAGCAGGAACTCCTATGAACACGATACTGGCCGCCACGGATCTGTCGCCGCGCAGTCGTCCGGCGCTGTTGCGGGCGGCACATGTGGCTGAGCGACTGCATGCCAAATTGCAATTGCTGCATGTGGTTGACAGTGATCAAGGTGCACTGTTACCCAAAGAGTTGCTGGATCAGGCTTGGCTCCTGCTGGAGGATCAGGCGCGCGACCTGGCGCCGGAGCTACCCATCAAACCGGAACTGGATCTCAAAGTGGGCAGCCCCTTCCGCTGCATCGTGGATACTGCGGATTCGCTGGATGCCCGTCTGCTGGTGCTGGGCCCCCACCGCCTGCATCTACTGAGCGATGTTTTTACCGGCACCACCAGTGAGCGGGTGATGCGCCTCGGCCAGCGCCCGGTGCTGCGCGCCGGTGGCCGCCAGCATTGGCCCTATCGCAAGATCATGGCGGCTGTAGATATGTCGGCCTGCGCTGGCCAAGCCTTGCAACAAGTGAAAGTGCTGGGGTTACTCGAGGGTGCCGAGCTGTTGCTCGCCCACGTGTTTGAACCCCTGGGTGAGGGCCTGGCCCTCTACAGCGGGCCGGATGACAGCAGGGTCAAAGCCCACATCGAACAGCGCCGCGGCGCCGCCCTGGCGGACATCGATAAATTCATGCAGAACCTGGGCTTGGCCGAACTACCCCATCGGGTCCAGGTATTGGAAGGCCGCCCATTTTTTGGCCTGCAACAGTTGGTGGCGTCGGAAGAGCCCGATCTGTTGGTGATTGGCACCCGTGGCCAAAGCGGTGCCAAGCGCGTGTTGCTGGGCAGTGTTGCCGATGCCGCGCTGCGTGAATTCGACTGCGATATTCTGGCGGTCCCGCCGCGCACTTAGGCCGCATCACTCTTCTGGGCTTGGCGCAATCTGCGCAAGCGCCATTGGGCCAGTTGGTAACCACAGGCAGCGGCAGCTATGCCCAGCAGCAAGGTACCCAGGGCATAGCTGGCAGCCCAAACCCAGGCACCCGCCAACAGCTGTAGCCAGACCCCCTTGCTGAGCAGGGAAAAGGTGGTGAAACCACCACAAAAACCCGTGCCCAGAAATTGCCAGCTGGCCTGTGCAGTGCGCCCCTGAGCTGGAAGTCCGGGACGCAACTGAGTCATCACAAAAACATAGCCGATCAGCGCAGAACCCAGCAAGTTCACCAGCGCTGTGCCCAGCCAGATATCTTCGCCCACCAACATACCCAGGGCGACCCGCGACAGGCCACCCAAGGCGCTGCCCAAACCAATCAACAGGCTGATGCGTCCAGGCCCCGGCACTATATGTGGCAGGCTCATAGCAACCAGCCTCCCAGCACTAGGCCGGCCAGCAGACTCAGCAACGCGCCCAGCAAGGAAGCCAACAGATTCAACAACGCTCGCGGCCAGCTACCCTGCTGCAATAATTGCAACGTCTGCAAGCTGAATGAGGACACTGTGGTGTAGCTGCCGCAAAAACCGAGGATCAGAAAATTATAGGTGGCTGGTTGCGATGAAATGCCAGCCAGCAGAACGCCCAGAAACATTGCACCGCTCAGATTGACCGCCAAGGTGCCCCAGGGAAAGGCGCCACCCAGCCAGCGCGTTACCCACACCCCCAACCAGTAGCGACTGATTCCGCCCAACCCACTGCCCAGCGCCACCAGCAGCAGGCCAGTCATCAGTGCGTTGCCACCAAGGGCACCAAGTGAGCCGCAGAGCTCACCGGCAGGAACATGAGCACCCCCTGCACCAGCCCCAGGAGGGGGGCCGCCAACAACGTCATGGGAAATTCGCCGAACCAGGAAAAACGCGCAGCCTACCCTAAGTGACCGCCCCCTGCACGGGGCCGGCCCGCCCACCTACATTACATATAGATGATCTTTTTATTGCGTAATTGTAATATAAAGCACCCAACGCCCGGACGCCCATTCTTATGCAACCCCTGAACCTGCAACCCCTGGACCGCGCCAGCTTTAGTCACTGGATCACAGCTGCAACAGTGCTCAAGACTGGTGACCATGGACCCAAGGTCCTGCAGTTGCCGGATGGCTCCTTTTTGAAGCTCTACCGTCGACGTCGCCTGCTCTCCACCGGTCTCTGGCTGTCCTCTGCCGAGCGTTTTGCCAACAATGCCCGGGGCTTGCAGGGCCTGGGCATCCCGGTACCTCGGGTATTGGGTTTGTATCAGCTAGACGCCCCCTATCGCAGTGTTGTGCACTACCAACCACTGCCAGGGCTGACCTTTCGGGAGTTGCTGCAGCAAGCCGCTGCTGCGACTGCACCCGCTGCTGCTCAGCAGTGGGTGCTCCACGAGATGGCGGGCTTTATCCGCCGCCTGCATGATCTGGGCATCTACTTTCGCGCCCCGCATCCGGGCAATCTGGTGCGCACCCAGGACCAGGGCTGCGGCCTGATTGATTTCTCCGACCTGCGTCGATATGGCAGGCCTCTGTCACTAGGGCAACGACAACGCAATATCAAACACATTTTCCGCAACCGCAAAGACTGGGCAGGTATGTCGGCAGCAACCCTGCAAGACTTCGTGCAGCAGATTTGCCCAGGTGCCGAGGTTCCGGCGAGCAGACTGCCAGCTAGTGCTGCATCACCACCAACACATCTGCCGGAATCCCATCCAGAATCCGCTCTGCAGTATTCCCCACCACCAGGCCGCTGACGCCCTTGCGGGCGATGGAGCCGATCACCACCAGCGGTGCGCCCAGTTTTTCCACCACGCGGGCAATCTGCTCGTCCGGCGTACCGTCACCCACATGGGCACGGCTGCGATCTATGCCCAGGCGCTTGGCCAGATCCGGCGGGTGAATAAAGTTGACCGATCCCTGGTAGGCATTGACGGCGTGTAGATCCGCGCCGGTGAAGCGGGCAACACCTTTGCCATACTGGATCAGCGTATCCGTAAGCTGCTGATGGGCGTCATCCGTGGCCGCCAGGTTCAAGGCCAGCAGCACATTTTCCAGTGCACCCACGCGCTCGGTTTTTACCAGCAGTACTGGGCAATGGGCTTCCCGCAGCAAGGTCCAATCTGTGGTTTTGAGCATACGGCGCTGCAGCGCAGTACGCCTGAAGCTGGACCTGACAATCAGATCCGCTTCACTGCGCCGCGCTGCCGAGACGATGGCGGCACGCCAGTGTTCCTGGCACTCCACTTCCGTACTGATATTCAGTCCTGCATCCAGATGCGGCTGGACCAGTTGCGCCAGCCAGAGCTCATGGCGGCGCAGCTCAGCCGCTCGGTACTCATCCCGATCCTGGGCCCGCTCCTTGCCGGGAGCACAGCAGAGATAGGCATGAATGCGAGCGCCGGAAGTCGCTGCGACCGAGGCGGCACGGGTCAATGCGCGCTGATTGTTGGTGGTCGGATCTATGACGCAGAAAATATTGCGTAATGGTGTAACGCTCATAACCCCCCCTGCGACTGCAGTCACTGGCAGACGAATATCAAGAACAGGCTCAGAGTACGTTGGCCACCGGCAGCTCACCACTGTGGCTTGCCTGCGCGGGACTATGGATTCTGCGTATTGCCGCCTGATGCGCCGCCAGTAGTAGCGCCAAGCCCGCACGCAAACTGCGCGTTGGCCGCCAACCCAGCACCTGGGCCGCTCGGGTGCCATCACCGACAAAGCGTTGCACGTGCAGTTGACTGGGAGGCGCGCTGTGCAGCACCACCTGGCGCCCGGCCAAATCCTGAATCAATTGCGCCAGTGTCGCCAGGCTGGTGCCCTCACCGCTGACGAAGTGCAGCGTTGGCAGCTTCACCGCACCAGCCTGCAATTGCGCCACCAGCAACAGCAGCCCGGACACCACATCATCCACCTGAGTGAAATCAAAACTGTGATCCGGCCCGTCCAGGCGCATGGGGGTACCCGCCAGCACCGCGCGCACAAACGCCGGTATCACCCGGTCCGGATAGTCGCTCACCCGGCCATAGACATTGGAGAAGCGCACGGTCATGGCGCGCAGGCCTTTGGCTGCCGCATCCGCAACCAATGCTTCGCCAGCCACTTTGCTACGTGCGTAGAGATTTCGGGGTCGTAGCGGCTGCGCCTCAACGACTGGCAGTTGCGCAGCATCGCCGTAGACCTCCCGGCTGCTGGCTGCAATCAGCCAGGCGCCAGGCGCCAGCCTCGGCATGAATGCCAACAGTCGCGCCAGGGCATCCACATTCACCTGCCAGCAGCGTGCTGGATCCTGTTCCGCCTGCAACACCCGGGACACCGCCGCCAGGTGGACAATGCCCTGACAGCCCTGCAGCTGGGTGCGCAGTCGCTGTGGATCGCAGATATCACCCTGCCAGGCACCCTGCGCCCGCAGATCCAGTCCACGCACCTGGTAGCCCGCCGCGGTGAGCGCTGCACAGAGTACGCTGCCGATCAGACCGGCAGCCCCAGTCACCAGAATGGGGCCCCGCGCTGGCAGGATGCTCAGCGTCATCGACGGCCACGCCCCCGCCGCATTGCCGCCCGTTGCTGCGCGGCAGAGAGCAGGCCACCGCTATCGGCGCCCGCCAGATGTATGGCCAATCTGGCCACGCTGGGATACTGGAACAAATCCAGCGTCTGTACCTGTAAGCGGTATTCATCACGCAGCAGCTGACAAAGCTGAATGGCTTTCAAGGAAGTGCCGCCCAGGTCAAAGAAGTTGGCCTGCCGTGGTACCACCTCCAGCACGAGCATGCGGGCAAAGGCTGTGCTGAGGGTTGCTTCCAGGTCCGCACTATCTGCGCCGGCATCTGCGTGACCATCAGCCTGCCCGCCCGGGGTCGTAATGATCTCAGTGGCCGGCTCAGCGTCTAGGCCTGGGGCCGGCATCAATGTGGCGGGTACGCCCAGCGCCGTGGCACCGGCGGGCACATCCGTCAACACCAGGGTATTAGCAGCAATGGTGGCGCCTGCACCGACCTCCAGATCCGGCAGCACCGTGGCATTGGCACCCACATAGGCTTGAGCGCCGATTTTCACCCGGGCATTGATGACGGCATTGGGCGCCACCACCACACCTTCCTGCAGCTGGGCACCATGACCAATAATGGCGCCCACCAGGGCCACTGAGGAACGAGCCAACCGGGCTTCCGCACCCAGATAGGCGCCTGCATACACGGTGACCTCCTCGCCCAACGTAACTCCCAGCAGGTCCACATCCGGGTGTACCAGCGAAGCAAAGGGGATACCGAAGCTGGCGATACGCGCGCGCGCCTTGGCACGACCTGCCGTGGTACGCGTAACCAAATTCACCACCTGATCCGTGGCTGGATTCGCCTGCCCCAATTTGTCGAAGCCACCCACCACCCGCAGCCCCATGCGCTCAGTGCCATGCTTGCTGGCGTCATCATCCAGCAGCAGAACTTGCTGCCAGCGCTGCTGGCGCTGATTCACCTGCAGGGCCAGGCGAATCCCCTCGCCATTGCCCACGCCACACAAATACAACGTGCTCATGGGGTGTCAGCCAGGTGCAGCCGCTGCCAGGTGGGTTCTACCGGCACCTCCCGGGTATTCGGACGCAGCCGCTCCGCTGCACCCGTCATCCAATCGGTACAGGTATGGCAACGCTCCGGCAGTGCGTCATAATCCCGGGCCAGATGCAGGTCCCGGTATCCACCCAGCTTGGCCCAGAGGTTGGTCAAGGAATCATGCCAGGCATTACCTGAACCCTCTTCGCCTTCGGTATCACCTGGGCAACGGGGCACCCGCCCATCCCAGAACACATGCATCATGGTGATGGCCCAGGGACAGGGAATGCGGTCATCGTGAGAAATACTCAACCCGGTCTCGAACTTGCCACCCCAACTCAGTTGACGCCGCACCTTGACCACAGCGTTACGTGCCAGCCAGTGCGCCTTGTATTCATCAATCTCATGGGCATTGTCATCCATGGCAATGAACTGCACCTGGATCGCCATGTTGGCGCCGGTTTCATCACGCCGCGCCAACAGGCGCTCCACATTGTGATAGACCTGATCACGATCTGCCTTGACCCGATACTTCTCAAAAGAAGCCTTGGAAAAACCATCAACACCAAACACGATCAAATGCGCACCCGAGTTCAAAATCTCATCATCCAGATCCGGCGTCAGTAACATGCCATTGGTGTTGATATTCAGTGATTTCAGCCCCACTTCCCGGCCGTAATTCAGGCAGCGCACCAGGAGTTCAGGCTCCAGCAGTGGTTCCCCACAGAACGAGAACCAGCATTCGGTTTTTGGGGAGACCTCGGCGATCTCATCGGCACATTTTTTCCAAAGCGGAAACGGCAACGTGCCTTTGGGACGCTTCATGAAGGGATGGTGGCACATGGAACAGGCGAGGTTGCACTCAGCGCAGAGTTCGATGGCGAATTTCTTTGGAAAGTGGAACTTTCCCAAGGTGGCGGCAATGCGCTCCAGCTCTTCGGAAGCCATGATTTTTCCTGGTGTGACTGCGGAAGCGCTACTCCACCACCAGGGGACTGGCCTAGGATTGACCTAGGTCAACAGCTACCAAGCGTTTACAACCCGGTGGCACAACGCACCAGCAAGCCACAGTTTTCGGCGCTGTCCAGTAATGCCTGCAACTCGGCCTGGGCTGGCAGCTGCAACCAGAGTTCGTGCCCGGAACCTGGCGCCACCTGCAGGCTGCGGCCATCCGCTGCTGCCAAGGCAGCCAGCTGGAATCTGCTGTTGCCCGCTGGCGTCACCAGCTCCAGTTCATCACCCAGTTGAAAGCGATTTTTTACCGCCACCAGCAGGCGTCCACGGCCCAGATCTGCTGCCAGCACATCTCCGACGTACTGGCTGCCCGCGCTCCGGGAGCCAGCCGCTTCGTAATTCTGATAGGCCGCCGGCACGTGGCGCCGGTAAAAGCCTTCGGTATAGCCACGGT
>JBJHDG010000054.1:0-11209 GCA_050486425.1 Pseudomonadales bacterium
TCAGCATGAATGCGATCACCTGGAAGGCAAGCTGTTCGTGGATTATCTCTCCAACCTGAAACGGCAGCGCATTCGCAAAAAGCTCGAAAAACACCAGCGCCAGCGCGCCTGACCATGCAGCCGCTGCGCATCGGCTTTGCCGGCACACCGGCATTTGCCGCCGCTATCCTGAGCCAACTGCTACGCGCCGGCTGGCGCCCCGTACAGGTTTGGAGTCAGCCAGACCGGCCCCGGGGCCGCGGCAAGAAGACCCAGCCTGGCCCGGTGGCCAGCCTGGCCCTGGCCGAGGGACTGCCCCTGGCGCAACCGACCCATTTACGTGATCAGGCCGATGCCTTTCGCGCCGCCCAGCTGGATGTGCTGGTGGTGGTGGCCTACGGCCTGATCCTGCCCCAGGCCGTGCTGGATGCCCCGCGCCTGGGATGCCTGAATGTGCATGCTTCCCTGCTGCCGCGCTGGCGCGGCGCCGCGCCCATCGAGCGCGCCATCATGGCCGGCGATGCGGAAACCGGCGTGGCCATCATGGCCATGGAAGCTGGCCTGGACACGGGCCCTGTGTACCTGAGTCAACGCACCCCCATCCACGCCGAGGATACCGGTGACGATCTGCACCAGCGCCTGGCAGTACTGGGCGGCACCGCACTGCTACAGGTGCTGGCGGATCTGGCGGCCGAGACGCCCAGTCTGCACCCCATACCGCAACCGGATACGGGCGTCACTTATGCCGCCAAGCTGCAACCCGCCGAGGCGCTGCTGGATTGGACCCAGCCGGCAACCTTGCTGGCCCGCAAGATCCAGGCGCTGAATTCGCGCCTGCCGGCCTACAGCTTTCTGCAGGGAGAGCGGGTGCGTCTGCTGCGGGCCCAGGCAGCAGCCAGCGCCACGCAAGCTGAACTCAACGCGCGGCCACCCGGCACCCTCCTCGCGGCCAGCGCGCAAAGTCTGCAGGTGGCCACCGGCGCTGGCGTGCTGCATGTCACTGAACTGCAGCTGAGTCGGGGTAAGGGCAAACCCCTGAGCATCGCCCAGGCCTTGAACGGCTATGCCAGGCTCCTGGCTGTCGGCCAATGTTTTTGCGAGGTAGCCGCTTGAGCGCCACTGATCAACCCAAGGCCGGCAAGGCCTGGCCAGACCAGGCCGCGCCCAAAAAGAACCGGTCCCGCAAAAGCAAGCACAACAAAGCCAATGTGCGCGCCCTGGCGGCCAAACTGCTGCAGCAAGTACTGGAACACCAGCATTCTCTGGATGGCCTGTTTGATCAGGCCCGGCTACCGGCCAAGGACAAGCCGCTGCTGCAAGAGCTGGTTTACGGCTGCGTGCGCTTTTACTTCTCCCTC
The DNA here is from genome assembly GCA_050486425.1 of Pseudomonadales bacterium. GTDB lineage: Bacteria > Pseudomonadota > Gammaproteobacteria > Pseudomonadales > Azotimanducaceae > SKXG01. Next base: position 1,338 of record JBJHDG010000054.1, read on the forward strand.
AATGCCGAGGTGCAGGCCCAGCTGGCAAAACCCCTGAAACCCAGAGACAGCATCGTTGGCCATTTGCTGCTGCTGGGCCTGTACCAACTCCGCCACACCCGGATTCCACCCCATGCCGCCGTGAGTGAAACCGTGACGGCGGCTGCCAGCCTGGGCAAGCCCTGGGCCAAAGCCCTACTGAACCAGATCCTGCGCAAGCTGGCCGCAACGCCGGCCAGGATCCCGGAAGATCCCGAAGCCCGCTACGACCAGCCGCTCTGGCTACTGACCCGGCTGCAGGCGCAGTACCCGAGCCAGTGGCAAGCCCTGTGCCGGGTCAGCAGCGAACGTGCACCCATGGCATTGCGGGTGAACCTGCGTCGACAAAGCCGGGAAGCTTATGCTGCTCGCTTGGCCGACGCCGGCATTCAGGCACGACCCGGGTTGGCAGACAGCGCCCTGGTACTTACCCGCCCGCTGCCCGTCACCGAGCTGCCGGGATTCGCCCAGGGTGATTTAAGTGTCCAGGACGAAGGTGCCCAACTGGCGGCGGGCTTGCTCGCCCCCCTTGCCGGTGATCTGGTCCTGGACGCCTGCGCGGCGCCCGGTGGCAAGGCCCAGCACCTGATGGAGCTGTGTCCCGGCATCAGCCTGCTGGCCCTGGACCTGGTGCCCGCCCGCTGCGAGCAGATACGCCAGGAACAGCAACGCCTGGGTACCGCCTTCGCCGTGCATGCCGCCGATGCCAGCACTCTCAGCTGGTGGGACGGCCGCCCTTTCCAGCGCATTCTGCTGGATGCGCCCTGCAGCGGCACCGGCACCCTGCGCCGGCACCCGGATATCCGTCTGCTCAAGCATGAAACCGACATCCTCGCTTTTACCCAGACCCAGCGTAAAATGCTGGACAATCTGTGGCAGACCCTGGCCCCGGGCGGGCGCCTGCTGTACTGCACCTGCTCCATCCTGACGGAGGAGAATGACGCGGTGATTTCCCATCTGCTGCAACAGCGGCAGGACGCAAAACCCATCCCCATTGCGGCCGACTGGGGCCAAGCCACCCACTATGGCCGCCAGCTCCTGCCCGGCAGTGATGGCCCGGATGGTTTCTATTTTTGTCTGCTTGAGCGCACTCCATGAAGATTCTGATTCTGGGCGCCGGCCAGGTGGGCGGTACCCTGGCAGAAAATCTCGCCGGCGAAGCCTTTGATGTCACGCTGGTGGACAAGGATGGCCTGCGCCTGCGCGAGCTGCGGGATCGCCTGGACATCCAGACTGTGCAAGGCATTGCCTCACACCCGGATGTGCTGCGCCGTGCTGGCGCCGATGATGCCGACATCCTGATTGCCGTCACCAACAGTGACGAAGTGAATATGGTGGCCTGTCAGGTGTGCTACTCCCTCTACCGCACACCCACCAAGATTGCCCGGGTGCGCGCCCAGTCCTATCACAGCCGCGGCGGCTTCTTTACCGAAGAGCACATGCCCATCGACGTGCTCATCAACCCGGAAATTCTGGTGACCGACCAGATCCGCCAATTGCTGCGCTATCCGGGCACCTTGCAGGTGCTGGATTTTGCTGACGGCAGGGTGCAGCTGGTGGCGGTGAAAGCCGTGGAAGGTGGACCGCTGGTGGGTCAGGCCCTGAAGTTTCTGCGCGAACACATGCCCAAGGTGGATACCCGGGTCGCCGCGATTTTTCGCAAAGGCCGTCCCATCCTGCCCCAAGGCGACACCCTGATCGAAGACGGTGACGAAATCTTTTTTATTGCCGCCACCGAACACATCAAAGCCGTACTTGGCGAACTCGGCCGCACTGACCGCCCGAACAAGCGGGTGATGATTGCCGGCGGCGGCCTGATCGGCGAACGCCTGGCCAGCAGCATTGAAGGGCAATACAGCGTCAAGGTCATTGAGTACAGTGCCGAGCGCTGCGCGCAACTGTCACAGCACCTGGACAATACCGTGGTGCTGCACGCGGATGCCACCGATCGCGAACTGCTGCTGGAAGAGAATATCGAGCAGACCGACGTATTCTGTGCGCTTACCAACGACGATGAAGTCAACATCATGTCATCGCTGCTTGCCAAGCGTCTGGGTGCACGCCAGGTTATTACGCTCATCAACAAGCCCTCCTATGTGGATCTGGTGCAGGGTTATGGCATCGACATCGCCATCTCACCACAAATGGCCACCACCAGCTCGTTGCTGAGCCATGTGCGGCGTGCTGACGTGGCGCGGGTACACAGCCTGCGCCGAGGTGCTGCCGAAGCTATCGAAGCCATCGCCCATGGCACCAAACGCGACTCCAAAGTGGTGGGCCGCGCCATCGGTGATATCGAACTGCCACCAGGCACCACCATCGGCGCCATCGTGCGTGGTGATGAAGTACTCATCGCCCATGACAACGTGGTGGTGGAAAGCGATGACCATGTGATTCTATTCCTGGTCGATAAGAAGCGCGTTCGCGCCGTGGAAAAACTCTTTCAGGTGGGGCTGACCTTCTTCTAATGTTGAGCGCGGTCATACTGCGGGTTACAGGCATTCTGCTGATGCTGATGGGACTGATCCTGTTGCTCCCAGTCAGCGTCGCCCTGCTCTATGGCGAAAGCACAGCGCCGGCTTTTATGACCGCCAGCGCCATAGCCTTTGGTGTCGGTCTGGTGCTCTCCCTGGTGGTACGACGTGCCCGCGAGCTGCGCACCCGGGATGGTTTTGTCATCACTGCCCTGTTTTATTTCGCCCTGGGATTATTCGGCGCCCTGCCGTTTTACTTGGAACCCAGCGTGCAGGTGTCATTTACCGACGCCATCTTTGAATCCGTATCCGGTTTCACCACCACCGGCGCCACCGCACTGGTCGGTTTGGATGAGATGCCGAAATCCATTCTCTTCTACCGGCAATTGCTGCAGTGGTTGGGCGGCATGGGTATCATCGTGTTGGCGGTGGCCATTCTTCCCATGCTGGGCATCGGTGGTATGCAGCTGTATCGCACGGAATTTCCCGGCCCGGTCAAGGACACCAAGCTCACCCCACGCATCACCGAAACCGCCAAGGCGCTTTGGTATATCTATCTGTCGCTCACCCTGGCCTGTGCCAGCGCCTACTACCTGGCCGGCATGTCAGCCTTTGACGCCATCTGCCACAGTTTCTCCACGGTGGCCATCGGCGGATTTTCCACCTACGACGCCAGTCTTGGCCATTTCAACAGCGCCGCCATTGAGGCCGTGGCGATTCTGTTCATGATTATCGCCGGCATCAATTTCGCCCTGCACTTTACAGCCTGGCACGGTCGCAGTGGTCGCGTGTACTGGCTGGATTGGGAAGTACGCACCTATTTGCTGGTACTTACGCTGGTAGCACTGCTGGTATGCACCGTGTTGTTGCTGAGCAGCGATTCGGCTGACGGCATTCGCGCCGGCTTGTTTCACACCGTGTCTATTGCCACCACTACCGGTTACACCACACGCGACTTCAGCCAATGGCCGTCGGTGCTGCCATATCTGCTGATCTTCGCCGCCTTTGCCGGCGGTTGCGCCGGCTCCACGGCCGGTGGCATCAAGATCATCCGCGTACTGCTGATCTTCCTGCAAAGTGTGCGCGAGATTCGGCGCCTGATTCATCCTGCCGGCATATTTCAGATCAAGCTGGGCAAGGATATGGTGCCGGACCGGGTCATTGAGGCGGTGTGGGGGTTTTTCTCCGCCTATGTGTTCGTGTTTCTGGCGCTGCTTTGCGGTTTTCTGTTGCTCACCCAAGCCGATTTCGTCACCGGATTTTCAGCGGTGGCCGCCAGCATGACCAACCTCGGCCCGGGGCTGGGCGAGGTGGCCGGCAATTACCAGGCAGTCCCCGCCCAGGGCAAATGGCTGCTGATACTGGCCATGATTCTGGGACGACTGGAAGTGTTCACGCTGCTGGTGCTGCTGGCGCCCGCATTCTGGCGGCGCTGAGTCCAGCCAACGCCGCCCGGCAAGGCCACAGCACTACCCCCCTCATAAGGCCGCAATATGCGCGATCATACGTTGGCGCATGGCCGCATCCGGCAATCCCCCCAGGGCCGCACCCATATTGTCAATCATATGGTGCGGCCGACTGGTGGCGGGTGTGGCCACGGTCACCGCTGGATGGGAAATGACGAACTTGAGGAAAAACTGCGCCCAGGAATGGGCATCAAATTCTGCCGCCCAGTCCGGCACCGCATGACCGCGCACGCGCTCCCAAAGCCGGGTGCGGCCAAAGGGTGCGTACACCAACACGCCAATGCCACGTTCCTGGGCCAGCGGGAAAATGCGCTCTTCCATGGTGAGGTTATCAATGGCGTAGTCGATGCCGATAAAATCCAGCGGCTCCGTCTGCATGATCTGCTCCAGCGCTGCATACTGCTGGGGGAAGGTGGTGGTGACGCCAATGTAGCGCACGCGACCGGCGGCTTTGAGTTCTTTCAGCAGCCCCAGCTGTACCGGCACATCACCCAGGTTGTGCACCTGAATCAGATCCAGCACAGGTTTTTTCAGATGGAGAAAAGACTGTTCCAACTGCGCCCGCGCCGCTGCCGGATCGGCACTGCCACCGCCGCGCGGTGCCACATTCACCTTTGTGGCCCAGAATACCTTGTCGGTAATGCCCAGCTCGGCCGCCAAGGTGCCGGCAACGGCTTCGGAAGCACCATAGCCGGGCGCAGTATCAAACACAGTGCCCTGGTGTTCGATCATGGCCTGCAACACAGCACGCAGCGCTGCCACGTCTTCCGAACGCGCCACTGCCGCAAATGTCGCCGAACTGCCCAATCCCACCACGGGCAGTGCTTCACCCGTGGCTGGTACGGCCCGGGTAATCAGCGGCAGTTGTTTATCGGCAGCCAGCAGCAGGCCGGGCTTCAGACTCAGTCCCGCACCCAGTGCCAGGGATAATTTCAGATAGTCACGTCTTGAGATGGTTTTCCAGATCATCGTGCTTTCTCCTCTACAAAAGCCGGCGGCGACGTTCAACTGCGCTCCGCCGCCGGGTGCAAATGTTCGGTCAATGGTGTCGCCACATCGGCGGCCAGACGCTGCTGGGTCCGGCCCAGCCAGAGTGCCAGTGCGCCCCAACAAAGTGCCAGGGGAATCGCCACACTGGCCATGGCCGCCAGACCGGTGCCCAGTGTTTTCAGCAGACCTTCCACCTGCGCGCCCGCGACATCACCAGTGCGATACACAAAGGTGTCGATAAGAGCCTTGGACTTGTATTTGTCTTCCCGGCTGGTGATGGTGTAAAGCGTCTCCCGGGCCGGACGCATCAACGCCCGCTGCACTGCGCGAAAGGCCGCCTCAAACAGGATCAGCGTGGTAAGCGTGCCCATGATGGCGAGCCCGAGAAAACCCAACACCGTGGTGAGTGGTAGCAGCAACAGCGTCAGTGCAACCCCCAGGCGTTGCATCAGATGCCCGGCAATCAACGCCTGCAACACCAGGGTAGCGATCTGGGTATACATATCAATGCGCGCAAACCAGCCGGTGCGAAAATCCAGATCCGTGCCCAGCGCCGCCACCATTTGCAAACGGGTGAAATATATAAAGGTGGCCATCACCGCCAGGATCAGGGCAAAACTGGCAATGCCCAGCAGGTAGGGCGAGCGCAAAACGGCAACAAAACCTGCCCAGGCGCTGCCGCCGATAATGGCCTCGGCCTGGGGTGATTGCTCCTGCGCTGCCATGTCAGCGCGCTGCTGATCTGGCTGATAGCGACTCAGGGCATAGGCAAATACCAGCGCCAGTAGCAAAAAACCAATGGCTATCAGCAGCAGCGCCGGCGTGCCCAAGGGGGCGGCCAACAGGGACGCCAGCCAGGGACCAAAAATGGCACCGCAGGTTCCACCCACAGCAATCAGGCCAAAAAAACGTCGGCTCTGTTCCAGTTGGAACCTGTCGGCCATCAGCGCCCAAAACAGCATGGTGATAAACAGATTGCAGACGCTGAACCAGACATAAAACACCTGGCCGCTGGTAATGCCGATGGCCTCCGGCGCCAACACCATCACCAGATAGAATGCCAGCAGACTCAGAGCAAAAAACCCATAGGTGCTGGCGATAAAATCAAAGCGTCGCAAGCGGCTCACCAACAGACCGAACACAGGATTCACCAGCAGGGTAATTAGTGCTGTGCCCATGAACAGCCAGCGTACAGCTTCAATACCGCGTTGCATGCCCAAGGCTTCCCGGGCCGGACGCAGCACCATCAACGCAGTGAGAATGCAGAAGAAGAACAACATGGCCAGGATGACTGGCACCAGTTCCTGACGCCGCAGATTGAACGTGCGGGCCAGATAGTCCGTCATGCGTGGCCCCCCAATTGCGCAATGCGCGTGCGCAATGTATCAAGATCAAACGCACCTGGTTTGAGATTGCCACGCACCATCTCCACACCCAACTGCTGCATGCAGAGATTGGCCGGCGTGGGCACGCCATGCAGGCGTCCCAGCAGCACGATCTCACCATTCAAGTAGTCGGTTTCCAGATTGCCGGTGCCACGCATCAGGCTTTGCCAGGAGGAGCCGCCAGCGCGAGGCACACCCGCCACTTCTCCGGCCTTGATCACCGCCCGCCGCGCCCGCATTTCATCGACCGTGGCGCAATCGATACCGGCCGCGGCATAACAGGCCAGGGCTTCATCCAGCAGCTGGCGGGAAATTTCCCGCGCACCTTCCGGCATTTCCGTGGCCGCCTGCAGTGCATTGTTCAGGTTATTGAGCAACTTGGCGTATTTCAGCCGCATCACTTTTGGATCTGGCAACGCGGAAAAGCCGGCACTGGTGATCGCCGCGGCAATGGCCTCACCGCGGGCATCCATGCCCTGGGGATAGCGGCCCAAATCCAGCACGCCACCTGGCGTTGCGGCATGGGTGATGACTTCACCCGGCTCCAGATGCAGCGCCGGCATCACCACCACCATGGCATACACCTGCGCAAATCGCCGCAGCGCCTCGCGTTCGTTGGCAACGCCGTTCTGGCAGCACACCACAGGTACCGTATCACCGGCCGCCGCGCGCAGATCTTCCAAGGCGGCGACGGTGTGCTGGGATTTCACACACAGGATCACCACATCATCCGGTGTGAATTGAATATCCCGGGGATGCCCCACCGCTGGCAGTTGCAATCGCACATCGGTATCCGGCGCCCGCAGGCGCAGGCCCTGAGCCTGGATGGCGGCCAGATGGGCACCGCGAGCGATAAGCATGACGTCGGCGCCCGCCTGCCGCAGCCTGGCGCCCAGGGTGCCGCCGATACCACCGGCACCATAGATAATGAAGCGCATGAATTAGCCCCCTGATTGTCCAACCCCAGCAATTTTTATGCAGACGTTGGACAGCTTCGGTGCTTCTGAGTTGCCAGGCAAGCCCTAACCAGGACGCCAGTGGCCGATCAAACCCTCGGCCGGTCTCTATTACATTTAACATCTATCTATATGCTGGGTGCCGGGATTGCCAAGCCAAGCCTTGCTCTTTAGGCTTGGGCTTTTACCGCAACCATACCTTAGCCAGGGCCTTCATGATCCGACGCATCCCCCGCAAACATGTGCTGGTGCGCACCCTGCTGTATCTGCACCACCATCTGGAACGCGCTTCCCAGGACACGGAAGTGGCCTTAAGCCAATACCTGATGTTGCATTTCCTGTTGGAAGAACCACGGCTGGCAGCCGACTTTGCTGCGGTGTCGCGATTTGCCCAGCCCAGCGTTACTGCCGTGGTACAGAATCTCGAAAAGAAAGGCTGGATTGAACGCGTGGTGGATGAGAACGACAAGCGTGCCCGCTTTGTCACCATCACCGACAAAGGCCGGCAGGTACTGGATAATTACGAAAGCCACCTCTCCGACGCGCTGGCGGATCTGCTCGGCAAAAATGCCGTGAGAGACGCTAATCGAGATCTCACACCCCTGTACGAACTCTGGAATCAAAAACGCATCGAGCGCGTGGAGAAATGGAAGGCCAAGCGCGCGGGTAAGCGCAAATCCCGCGCAGCCGCCGCCGAGTAACGGATTCACCGCGGGAATACACCATGGCTGCTGACATCCTTATTGCCGGAGCCGGTATCGGTGGCCTCACCACCGCCCTCAGCTTGCATCAGGCCGGTTTTTCCGTACGCATCTTTGAGGCCGTGCCGACGCTGGCGCCGCTGGGTGTGGGGCTCAACCTGCTACCCCATGCAGTGCGGGAAATGGATGAACTGGGATTGTTGCCAGCATTGGACGCCGTGGGCGTGCGCTGCGAAAAACTTGCCTATTTCACCAAGCGCGGCGAAGCCATCTGGGATGAACCCCGGGGCACCGCCGCCGGTTACCACTGGCCGCAGATTTCCATTCATCGCGGCGAGCTGCAACTGCTGCTGTATCGCGCTGTGCTGGAGTGTCTGGGCCCAGATCGAGTGCACTTCGGACACCGGCTTTGCGACTGGGAGCCCCAGGGCCAAGGCGTGCGCGCCTGGTTTGAAGCGCGCGACAGCGGCCAGCGTCGCGCTGCGGATGGGCAGCTGTTGATCGGTGCCGATGGCATCCACTCTGCGCTGCGCCGCAGCCTGTTTCCAGCCGAAGGCCTGCCCTGCTGGAATGGCACCTTGCTCTGGCGTGGTGTGGCTATCGCGGCACCCATGTTCGATGGCCACACCATGATCATGGCCGGCCACGCCGACCAGAAGTTTGTGTGTTATCCCATTCAACGAGCACCCCTCGGCGTGGCCGCCGATCAGCAGCTACTGAACTTTGTGGCGGAGCTGCGTTTTGCACCCGGCGCGCTGCCGGAACGGGAGAGCTGGAACAAAGCCGGTGTGCTGGCGGATTTCCTGCCGCAGTTTGCCCAATGGCAATTTCCCTGGCTGGATGTGCCGGCCCTGATTCAGGCTGCCGATGCCACCTGGGTGTATCCACTGGTGGATCGGGATCCGTTGCCAGCTTGGAGCCATGGTCCGGTTACCTTGCTGGGTGATGCCGCGCACCCCATGTATCCCATCGGTTCCAACGGTGCTTCCCAGGCCATTCTGGATGCCCGGGTGCTGACCGGTTGCCTGCTGCATTATCGTCAGGATCCGCAGCAGGGCCTGGCCCGCTACGACGCCATTCGCCGGGAAGCCACCAGTGCCATAGTGCTGGCCAACCGCGAGCAAGGACCGGAGGCAGCCATGCAGCTGGTGGAAACACGCGCGCCGGACGGCTTTACCAACCTGGACGCAGTCATCAGTGTCGAGGAACGCCGCGCCATCGCCGAGCGCTACAAGCAGATTGCCGGCTTCTCCCGGAATGAACTCAACAGCCGCCAGAGCCTGGCCGCACCCACCGCTTAGGCCCAACATGCAACTGCAACCTCTACTGCATCTGTCACTGCGCGCCGGCACCCCCACCCAGACCCAAGGCTTGGCGCAAGGCGGGATCCGCCTGGTGCCACTCATCGCCGGCACCTTCCACAGCCTGGATCCACAGCTGACGCTGCAGGGCAGCCTGGTACCTGGTGGTGCCGACTGGCAACGGGTGCTGCCCGACGGCTGTTTGGAGATCGACGCCCGCTATCTGCTGCGCTCCAACCAGCAGGAGCTGATTGAGGTGCAGTCCACGGGCATCAGGCATGGCCAGGGTGACCACAGCTACTTCCGCACTTTTATCCGCCTGCGCACGGATGCACCCCGCCTGTTGCAGCTAAATACCCAGCTGGCACTGTCCACCGGCCAGCGCACCGATCAGGGCGTGGTGTTGGATTTCTATCGCGTCACCTAAAAAAAGGGGCCCCAAGGGCCCCTTACTTTTATGCGCTGAAGCTTACTGCTTGCGTTGTTGTTGTGCCTGCTATTAATACGGGCAAGTGCTGCGGTACTCGTTGATCGACAGTGGTGCCGTGTGGTTGACACCACACAGGAACTGATCGTATCGA
>JBJHDG010000055.1:0-11208 GCA_050486425.1 Pseudomonadales bacterium
GTGCGCGGATAATCGGTGGGCAGGTCCAGTGCAGCTGGCCGGTTGGCCAGATAGTTATGCCAGAACGCTTGATGCGCGCTGTTGCAATCCTGCTGCTGCTGCCAGTGATTGTATGCCTGCCAATCTGCGGCCGGTGCCGGCGGCGCCGGACTTGTCCCGCACTGGGTTGCGTACAGTGAGAACAGTTCCTGTGGGAGCAATCTGAACATGGCGCTGCCATCACAGGCCAGGTGATGGCAGACCACCTGCAACACATGGGCATCCGGTGCTGTCTGGATCAGCAATGCCCGCAGTAGTGGTGCCTGGGACAGTTCGAAGGGTTGCGCCATAAAGGCATCGAGTTGGGCCTTGATCTGCTCGTCGCTGGCATCCGGCAGTTGGAGCCTGGACAGTGGCGCGCGGCTGACGCGCTGCAGCCTGATGACGGGCACATCATCATCCACCTGGAATGCCATGCGCAGGGGGGCATGGCGCTGCACCAGCTGCAACAGGGCAGCAGTCAGGGCGTCCACCTGCAATGAGCCTTGAAGGTGAAAACAGACGCCCTCATGGCACAGGGCCAAGTCTGGCATCATCTGGTGCAGAACCCAGAAGTCCCGTTGCCCGGGCGTCAAGGCAAGCGCCGCTGCCTGCACAGCTGTAGTCGCAGTGTCCATGCTTATAGGTAGGTCCCCAACCTGGATGCTGTCATGATTTGCCTTGTCCCTTTGGCAGCTTCGATGTAGTGGTAAGGGGCGCAGCTGCGGCCGCACGTAAGCGGGGTACACAGGTTAGGTGAACTTGAACTACGGGACAAAGTCAGCCTTGTGCCTGGGATGTAATCCAATCTCAAGTACGGGATTATTAGATCTGGTCCAGGTTGTGAGGAAGACAGTCCTTGCATAAGATCCGCCCCCTGTTGCCCTTGCGGCCATCCGGCCCCGGAAATGTGCTCTGTATGCAACTGGTCCTGATCGTTCATGGTGCTCCCTACTGTGGCCAAGCCAGCCTCAGCGCCTTCGCCTTTGCCCAGGCGGCGCTCCATGCCGGGCATGAGATACCCCAGGTATTTTTCTATGGGGATGCTGTGCATCATGCCAGCCCCCAAATCCACCCACCTGCCGATGAGCGGGAAACCCCCTGGCCGGATTTCGCCGCCGAGACAGGGATTGAATTAGTGATCTGCAGCGCCGCGGCCCAGCGCCGTGGTTTGGTCCAGGATGCCATGGCTATGCGGCAGAAATTGTCGGCAGCAGGGCCCACCGAGATTTATCAGATCGGTGGCCTGGGCCAGCTGATGGGCGCCTTGCTGGCAGCGGATCGGGTGTTGGAGTTTCATCCATGAATACATCAGGAAACGCACCCGAGAAGCGCCGAATCCTGTTCCTGCTGCGCAGCGCACCCTATGGCGACTGCAAGTCCTGGGAAATGCTGGATGCCACGCTGGTGGCAGGTATCTTCGAACTGGAGGTGGCGGTGCTACTGCTGGCTGATGCGGTCACACTGTTGCTGCCAGATCAGGACGCCAGTCTGCTCGGGCAACGGGATCCAGGCAAAGCCCTGGCCGCCCTGCCCGACTACGACATCAAGCAACTCTATGTATCGGCAACGGCGCTGGCAGAGCGTGGGCTGGCTGCGGCCAAGTTGCGCCAGCCTGCCATGGCGCTGGATGCGCCAGCCATCCAGGCGTTGCTGGCGAACCAGGATCTGGTGCTGTGCGGATGAATAGCCTGCATTTGGTCAATAAAGCCTGGCCCGCCCGGCAGACGTTGCTGGATTGCCTGCAGGCGGCACGCCCCGGCGATGCCCTGCTGCTGTTGGAAGATGGGGTGCTCTGCGCACTGGCCGCCACCTGGGCGCAATGCCCGGCGCGGCGGGATGATATCCAGCTGTTCGTGCTGGCCCCCGATGCCCAGGCCCGTGGCCTGCTGCCGCATCTGCATGCAGCAGCCAAGCTGGTGGACCAGGTCGGCTTTGTCAGCCTGGTGGAACAACACAAGCCAGTGCTCAGCTGGCGCTAAGGCAGACAGGTGAGCCAAGCACCCGCACTGGATAAGGATGGCTTTCTGCGCCACCGCGCCGACTGGTCGCCGGCCTGGGCCCAGGCAACGGCTGCGGCGGAACAGCTCCAGCTTGGCGATCAGCACTGGCAGATACTGGAATTGGCGCGGGATTTTTACGCCCGCACCGGGCTGGCGCCGGAGATGCGCCCGCTGGTGAAACTGGTGCGGGACGCCTTGGGCCCGGAACTGGGGAATAGCATTGCCCTGCTGCAACTGTTTCCCGGCAACCCGGCGAAAACCGTGGCACGCCTGGCCGGCTTGCCCAAGCCACTCAACTGTCTCTGAGTTTTGTGGTCTGAGGCTGTTCACTTTCAGCGCCCATCACATCGATGACAGCCATGACAAAAAAACAACTTTTGCTACTGACGTTGCTGCTGGTGTTGGTGGCACTGTTTCTCGCACTGGATCTGGGACAGTATCTGACCTTGGAACAACTCAAGGTGCAGCAGCAGCAATTTGCCCAGTACTACGCGGCGCAGCCGGTCCTGGTGATCGGCATTTTCTTCCTGGGCTATGTGCTGATCACCGGCTTGTCGTTACCGGGTGCCGCCATCATGACCTTGGCCGCGGGCGCCTTGTTCGGGCTTTGGACAGGTACGCTGGTGGTGTCCTTTGCCTCTACCCTGGGTGCCACCCTGGCCTTTCTGTTCTCCCGCTTGCTGCTGCGGGACTGGGTGCAACGCAAATTCACCCGCAGCATGGAAACCATCAATGCGGGCATTGCCCAGGATGGTGCCCGTTACCTGTTCAGCTTGCGCCTGGTACCAGTGATTCCGTTTTTTGTGATCAACCTGGTGATGGGCTTAACCCAACTGCGGGTCTGGACCTTCTATTGGGTCAGTCAGTTGGGCATGTTGGCCGGCACCCTGGTGTATGTGAATGCAGGGTCACAACTGGCGCAATTGGAGTCCATGGGCGGGCTGTTGTCGCCAAGTTTATTGGGCGCCTTTCTGCTGCTGGCCAGTTTTCCCTGGCTGGCGCGTGGCCTGCAGACGGCGCTGCAACACCGGGCCCGGTATCGGCACTGGCGCAAGCCGAAACGGTTTGATCGCAATCTCATCGTCATCGGTGCTGGCGCAGCGGGCCTGGTGAGCGCCTATATTGCCGCCACCGTCAGAGCTGGCGTGACCCTGATCGAGCAGGACCGCATGGGGGGTGACTGTTTAAATACCGGTTGTGTGCCCTCAAAAACCCTGATCAAAACCGCGTCCCTACTGGCCCAGACCCGGGATCTCGCCAGGTACGGCATTCAGGTGCAGGCACCTGCGCTGGATTTCCCCGCACTCATGGCCCGCATCCGCGCCGTGATCAAAGACATCGAGCCCCACGACTCAGTGGCACGCTACAGTGCCATGGGAGTGGATTGTCAGCACGGCCAGGCGCGACTGCTGTCGCCCTGGGAAGTGGAGATCCGCAGCGCCGGCACAACCAAACGCCTGACCAGCAGAGCCATCATCCTCGCCACGGGTGCCCGTCCCCAGGTTCCTGCGCTGCCCGGCCTGGCGCAGATTGCCGCCAGCGACCAACTGACTTCCGAAACCCTTTGGACGCTGGACGCCTTGCCGGCGCAGTTGCTGGTATTGGGTGGCGGTCCTGTGGGTTGTGAACTGGCCCAGAGCTTTGCCCGGCTGGGCAGTCAGGTGACCCTGCTGCAACGCAACGCCAGGCTGTTGCCCAGAGATGAACCCGAGGCCAGTGCCCTGGTAACCGCCGCATTGCAACGCGATGGCGTGCAGTTGCATTTGCAAACCCAGGTCGAACGCTTTGCCCGGGAAACCGATGCTGATGGCGTCGTGAGAAATGTGCTTTACGCCAAGGCTGCCGACGGCAGCCCGCAACGGATAAGTTTTGACAAGGTGCTGTTGGCGCTGGGTCGCAGCGCCAACACCCAAGGGCTGGGGCTGGAAGCCCTGGGTATAGCTACCCGGGAAGACGGCACTCTGGTCACCAATGCCTGGTTGCAAACCAGTCTGCCCAATATCTACGCCTGCGGTGATGTGGCAGGGCCGTTCCAATTTACCCATGCGGCCGCGCACCAGGCCTGGTATGCAGCGGTGAATGCCCTGTTCGGCCTACTGCGAAAATTCAAGGCGGATTATCGGGTGCTGCCCTGGACCACCTTTACCGATCCGGAAGTTGCCCATGTGGGACTTACCTGTGCCATGGCCGATGCGGCCGGCATGGCCTATGAGGTAACCGACTATGCGCTGGCGGATCTGGATCGCGCCATCGCCGATGGCAACACCCAGGGTTTTGTGAAAGTGCTGACCGCGCCAGGCTCAGATCGGATCCTGGGGGTCACCATTGCAGCCGCCGAGGCCGGCAATCTGTTGCAGGAATTTGTGTTGGCCATGCAGCAGCGTATTGGCCTGGAAAAGATCCTGGGCACCATCCATGCCTACCCAACCCTGGTGGAGGCCAACAAGTATGCCGCCGGGGAATGGAAAAAAGCGCGGAAACCCGAAGCCCTGTTAGCCTGGGTGGCCAGATTTCATCGCTGGCGGCGCGGTCACTGAACCTGGGATGCCCACCTGCTGTTGCTGGCTCAGCTCATGCAGCGCCACCACCCGCCCCACGATCAGCGTCGCCGGCCCTTCTGCCGCTATCCCCTGGCTGGCGCTAGCCACTTCGCCCAAGGACGCAAACAGCAGGCGCTGATTCGGCAAGGTGCCATTGATCACCACCACCGTGGGCATCTCTGCGGCCATGCCGGCCGCCAACAGTGCAGCGGAAATTTCGGCAATGGCCTGCACACCCATGTAAACCACCAGGGTTTCATTGTCGCGATCCGGCGCCATGGCCGGCAGATTGATGGAGCCGTCCTTGCGCCGTGCAGTAATGAAACGCACTGACTGCGCCCAATCCCGATGGGTCAGTGGAATGCCGGCATAGGCGGCGCAACCAGTGGCGGCGGTAATGCCCGGGATCACTTCAAAGGCAATTCCTGCAGCTACCAATGCTTCGATCTCTTCGCCGGCGCGTCCAAACACAAAGGGATCACCGCCCTTTAGGCGCACCACACGTTTGCCGGCGCTGGCCAGCTGAATCAGTTGTGCGTTGATGTGTTCCTGGCGTGCGCTGGTTACCTGCCCGGCGCGCTTGCCCACCAGGATGCGGTTGGCATCGCGGCGTACCAGTTCCATGATGGCCGGTGACACCAGGGCGTCATGCAGCACCACATCTGCTTGCTGCATGGCACGCAGCGCGCGCAAGGTCAGCAGTTCCGGATCGCCAGGCCCAGCGCCCACCAGGGAGACAAAGCCCGCGGGCTGGATTTGTGGCTGTGCCAGTGCTTGTTGCAGTGCCGCGTCCGCAGCGTCCAGTTGGCCTGCATACACCTGCCCGGCAATGGGGCCACGAATCAAATTGTCCCAGAATTGCCGTCGCGCGCCAGCATCCACATACACCGCTCGCACTTTCTCGCGCACCCTGCCGGAGAAATCTGCCAATGCACCCAACCCGGCCGGCAACGCGGCTTCGATCCAACCACGAATCAGACGTGCCAAAGTCGGCGCGGCGCCGCCGGTGGACACCGCCACCAGCACCGGATCGCGCCGGATAATGGCCGGAAAGATGGCGCTGCACAGCGCCTGGTTGTCCACGGTATTGACGAAAATATTGCGCGCCTGGCATTCGGTATACACGGCAGTGTTCACCAGATTGTTGTCGGTGGCGGCAATCACCAGCATCTGACCGTCCACATCACCAGGTGCATAGGCACGCGCCAGCAGCTCCACGCCATGCGCCTGGGCAAAGGTGGCCAGTTCCGGCGCAAACACAGGTGCGATCACTTTTACCTGCGCACCGGCCGTGACCAGCCACTGCAATTTGCGTAGCGCCACGTCGCCGCCACCCACCACCAGGCAAGGGCGCCCGCGCAGGGCCAGGAACAGTGGCAGATAGTCCATCTTAGTCCCGTAAGTCCAGTTGTTTGCTCCCACCCATATAGGGTTGCAACACATCCGGGATGGCAATGCGACCCGCGCCATCCTGATAGTTTTCCATCACTGCCACCAGGGTACGGCCTACCGCCAACCCGGAACCATTGAGACTGTGCAGCAGTTCAGGTTTGCGCGTTTCCGGATTGCGGAATCTGGCCTGCATGCGCCGGGTTTGAAAGTCGAGAAAGTTACTGCAGGAGGAAATTTCCCGATACTTTTCCTGCCCAGGCAACCAGACTTCAAGGTCGATGGTCTTGGCGGCGGCAAAACCCATATCACCGGCACACAACAGCATGGCGCGATAAGGCAGTTCCAATTGCTGCAACACGGCTTCCGCATGACTGGTCAACTCCTCCAGCGCCTGCCAGGACGTGCCAGGCGCGACCAGTTGCACCAGTTCCACCTTCTCGAATTGATGCTGGCGAATCATGCCGCGGGTATCACGCCCGTAGCTGCCAGCTTCGCTGCGAAAACAAGGGGTGTGACACACATGTTTGATGGGCAATTGCGTGCTTTCCACAATGCTGTCGCGATACAGATTGGTGACCGGCACTTCCGCGGTGGGAATCAGATAATAGCCAGGTTCACCGGCGAGCTTGAATTGATCTTCGGCAAACTTCGGTAATTGGCCGGTGCCATACAGGGAATCGGCGTTGACCAGATAAGGTACATAGACTTCCTGGTAGCCATGCTGGTTGCTGTGCAGATCCAGCATGAACTGAGTCAGTGCCCGTTGCAGACGCGCCAAGCCACCATGCAGCACCGCAAACCGGGCGCCGGCAATCTTGGTGGCGGTGGCAAAATCCAGGACCCCACCAGCGCCCAGGTCCACATGATCTTTGGGCAC
This sequence comes from Pseudomonadales bacterium, assembly GCA_050486425.1. Lineage (GTDB taxonomy): Bacteria > Pseudomonadota > Gammaproteobacteria > Pseudomonadales > Azotimanducaceae > SKXG01. Next base: position 6,831 of record JBJHDG010000055.1, read on the forward strand.
AAAGTTGAACTGACCCGGCTCGCGCCAACGCCGCAGCTCCAGATTGTCCGCCTCGCTCAGGCCCGCTGGCACTGAGGCATCCGGCAGATTGGGAATGCTGTAGAGCAACGCATCCAGCGCCTGCTGCACTTGTTCAAACCCGGCCTTGGCAGCATCCAATTCCGCACCCAGGTCGCTGACCGCCTGCATCAACGGCGCGATGTCTTCACCGGCGGCTTTGCGCTGGCCAATACTTTTCGACGTGGCATTGCGCTCATTCTGCAATTGTTCCATGCGCATCTGCAGATCCCGGCGCTGGGACTCCAGCGCCTGGTAGTGCGTCAAATCAAACTCAAAACCGCGGGCACGCAATTGCGTCGCCACGGCAGCCGGGTCCTGACGAATAAATTTGGGATCTAACATCTTGGTCCAATTCGGGGGGCAAGGCGCGCCATAGTAGGCAACCTCTGGGCAGGGCTCAACTGCCAGGGGGCTTGGCGCCAGCAGCATCGGCGGCCCGCAACCGGGCCAGATACTCGGCAATCCGCTGTTCCAGCCCCCGGGGTGCCGGCTGGTAGAAGCTGACATCCGCCATTTCATCCGGGAAATAGCGCTCGCCGGGGGCGTAGGCATCGGCCTCGTCATGGGCATAACGATAGCCGCTGCCGTAGTCCAGCTCCCGCATCAGGCCGGTGACGGCGTTGCGAAAGCGCAGGGGCACCGCCAGGGTGCCGGTTGTCGCCACCTCGGCCTTGGCGGCGTTGAAGGCCTGATAGACCGCATTGCTTTTCGGCACGCAGGCCAGATAGAGCACGGCCTGGGCGATGGCCAGCTCACCCTCGGGGGAGCCCAGCCGGTGGTAACTGTCCCAGGCCGCCAACGCCATTTGCAGAGCTCTGGGGTCGGCATTGCCGATATCTTCGGTGGCCATGCGCACCAGGCGCCGGGCAATGTAGAGCGGATCACAGCCGCCATCCAGCATCCGGCACAGCCAGTACAGAGCCGCATCCGGGGCGCTGCCCCGTACTGCCTTGTGCAGCACCGAAATCTGATCGTAAAACTGTTCGCCCTTGTCATCGAACGCACGCAGGCGTTGGCCGGCTACGTCCTGCACCATACGGGCACTGATCTCGCCACCTTGGGGACACAGCTGCGCGGCCAGATCCAGTAAATTGAGCAGACGCCGGGCGTCGCCATCGGCCACGGCCAGCAACAGCGCCTGGGCATCCGCGGCAATGCGCAATTGTTGTTGGCCCAGGCCGAGCGCGGTATCGGTTAACGCGCGCCCCAGTATGGCTGTCAGGGCCGCGGCATCCAGCGGCTGTAACACATAGACCCGCAGCCGGGAGAGTAGCGCGTTGTTCACTTCGAACGAGGGGTTCTCGGTGGTGGCGCCGATCAGAATGACGGTGCCGGCTTCCACATGCGGCAGAAAGGCGTCCTGCTGCGCTTTGTTGAAACGATGGATCTCATCGATAAAGAGTACGGTGCGCAGGCCACGTTGCTGATTGTGACGCGCCTGCTCGATGGCGGCGCGTACTTCTTTCACCCCACCCAGGACTGCACTGAGACTGATCCAGGCGGCACCGGCACGCAACGCCAAGAGTTTGGCCAAGGTGGTCTTGCCGGTACCAGGTGGCCCCCAAAGCAGCATGGCATGCAGACTGCCCTGATTGACCAGTTGTCGCAGCGGGCGGTCCGGACCCAACAGATGCGTCTGCCCGAAAAACGTATCCAGGCTGGTGGGTCGCAGGCGCGCCGCCAGAGGCGCGTGGGGATCCGGCGCCGCGGCAAACAGGTCGTCCTCAGTGGGTGCTGATGACATCACCAATCACATCAGTGCCGGGTGGAATGACAAACTGGAACAATTCTGTGGCCAGCGTCTGATTGATTTGCAGATTGCGCAACCGGATCAATGTGCGCTGCCCCAGGGAATCATGAATTTCCAATTGCCGCAGCCGCTCATCGGCAAAGATCAACCAGAGCTCGGTGTAAAGCGCATCACTGGCTGTGGGCAGCAAGCGGAAATGAATCTCCTCCGCATCGCGTTGGCGGTACACCCGGAACTGATCATCCAAGCCGCTGAGATCACCCGCCAGTAGCAAGGCTGGCGTACCCGCCAAGGCTTCGCTCAGTGGTTCCACATTGACCTGGGCCAGATCCGGATCATAGATATACAGATTGGCGGCATCGGTCACCACTAACTGCGGAAAGGGTTCAGCCAACTCCCAGCGCAGCTGCAGGGGTTGTTGCAGATACAAGCGGCCCTGGGTTTGCTGCTGTACCCGCTGCCGCGCATCCAGTACCAACTGCTCAAAGTCTGCCTGCATGCTGCGCACCGGCGCCAGCAGTGCGCGCAGCTCGGCGCTGGCAACATCGGTGACGCCTGTATCGACAGCGGGATTCGAGGGCAATTCCTTGGCCGCGACGCCGCCGGCCAAGCCCAATGTGACTAGCCCCAATGTGACCAGGATCAGCGCGAGCAACGGGCGCGCAAACAGTGTTCGTTGGGACAACTGGCAAACAATCATGGGCACCATGGGCTTCCTGTTGAAAAAAGAGATGCAAGTTCAGGGGCAGAATTTTGTCCCCTCTAATCACGCTTGGGTACCAGGATATCCCGGGAACCATTACTGTTCATGGGCGAAACCACTCCGGCCTGCTCCATGGCTTCGATCAATCGCGCCGCCCGGTTGTAACCAACCCGCAATTTGCGCTGCACCGCGGAAATCGATGCGCGCCGGGTTTCCAACACAAAGCCCACGGCTTCATCGTACAGGGCATCGTCCTGCTCCATATCGCCATCGCCACCGCCGCCAAAACCACCAACGCCATTGTCGCTATAGCTGTCGGCATCAGCGCTGAAGTCGATGCGGTAATCAGCCGCGCCCCGCTGCTTCCAGTCAGCTACCACCCGATGCACTTCATCATCGGAGACAAAGGCACCGTGGACGCGAATCGGTAAGGCGGTGCCTGGCGGCAGATACAGCATATCGCCGTGCCCGAGCAATTGTTCCGCCCCACCCTGATCCAGGATGGTGCGGGAATCCACCTTTGACGACACCTGAAAACTGATCCGGGTGGGAATATTGGCCTTGATCAGACCGGTAATCACATCCACGGAAGGGCGCTGGGTTGCGAGCACCAGGTGAATGCCAGCAGCGCGTGCCTTCTGCGCAATACGCGCAATCAGCTGTTCCACTTTCTTGCCCACCACCATCATCATGTCGGCAAATTCGTCGATCACCACCACAATCAACGGTAGGGTTTCCAATGCCGGCGCCGGCGTTTCCGCATCCTGGGGCCAAAGTGGATCGGCAACGGGTCCGTGCTCCTTGAGCTTGCGGTTGAAGCCGGCCAGGTTGCGCACACCCAAGGCCGACATCAAACGATAGCGCCGCTCCATTTCCGCCACACACCAGTGCAGGGCTTGGGAGGCTTCCTTCATGTCGGTGACCACAGGCGCCAGCAAATGCGGAATGCCTTCGTACACAGACAGCTCCAGCATTTTCGGATCCACCAGGATCAGGCGCACTTCGTCCGGCGTGGCCTTGTACAGCAGGCTCAACAACATGGCATTCACGCCCACGGATTTGCCCGAGCCCGTGGTGCCAGCCACCAGCAAGTGCGGCATGCGGCTGATATCCGCCACCACGGGTTCGCCACCAATGTCCTGTCCCAACGCCAGCGTGAGTGGTGATTTCGCCTGCTGATAGGCGTCGGATGTGATCAGATCTTTCAGCCGCACAATGGCGCGGTTTTCATTGGGAATCTCGATACCCACCACGGACTTGCCGGGAATCACTTCCACAATACGCACGCTCACCACCGCCAGGGAGCGCGCCAGGTCCTTCACCAGGGCACTGATGCGGCTGACTTTTACCCCGGGGGCGGGCTGAATCTCAAAGCGTGTAATCACCGGCCCAGGCAGCACCGATACCACTTCGGCTTCAATCCCAAAGTCTTTCAGTTTCAATTCCAACAGCCGCGACATGGCTTCCAGGGACTCCTTGGAAAAACCGGTGCGAGGGTCGTTGTCGCCGGCGTCCATGAGTTCAAAATCAGGTAGCGCGCCGGTGCTTTTGGCGTTGAACAGCGGCCGCTGCATCGGCCGGGCCGGTTGCAACTGGGCCGCCGGTGGCTGAATGGCGGGGGCTTTGCGCTGGGTTTTTTGCACTTTCTCCGCGCGCACGGCGGCCTGGCGACTGGCTTTTAAAGCGCGGGTGTCACGGCGCTGCGCGCGGCGGTGCATGAGCCGGTCATAGTGCCGATCCACCAGGGCCGTTACCTGACCCGTCGCGAAATACAGCAGGCGCCCGGTTAATTCGGCCACCCGGATCCAGGAAAAACCAAAGGCTGCCTGGGCGCCGATGGTGATGCCCACCAGCGCCAGCAGGGT
>JBJHDG010000056.1:0-10855 GCA_050486425.1 Pseudomonadales bacterium
TGCTGCCTGCAGCGATGGCGCCACAGGAGCCGGAGCAGTTGCTGGCGGTGCCGTTTTTTCCGTTGCCACCCAGCACAGCGACCGAGGGGCAGCCACGCTGGCGAATTCGTACCGAAACCGGTCCGGTTCAGCTCATACAGCGGGTGGAAACTGAAATCCTCGACAGCAGCCTCACCAGCGTCCCCTTGACGGAATTGTTGGTCGATCTCAGCGGGCTGGAATCACCAGTGATCGCGTTGCAGCTGGACTGGTCGGAAGCGGCGCCCGTGGAAGCCGGTTACCGCCTGGCGTTCAGTGATGATTTGCAGCATTGGCGCCCCGGCCCGTTGGGCCGCTTGGTGGATCTGGGTGACAGCAACCAACCCGTGCGGCAGCAACGCCTGCAGACGGGTGCGGCGGCCAACGCCCGTTATCTGCGCTTGCAAGCCCTGGCGCCGAACCAGCAGCTCAGCTTTACCCAGGTGCAGGCTGTGTTGGCACCCAAGATCGTAGCGCCGGCTTTGCACTGGATGCAGGTGCAGGGCACCGCCAGCGCAGAGGCGGAGTTGCTGGTGGTGCACTATCAGAATCCAGGTCGCCTGCCGGCGCAGGCAGTGGATGTGCAGTTGCCCGCCAACAGTGCTGCCATCTGGTGGCTGGAAAGTCGGGATGCGGACATCCAGCCCTGGCGCCGCCGGCTTGCGCCCAGTCTGCTGTTCTACTTACAGGATCCTGCCGGTGACAGCCGTTCAGAACCGCAAGCGCTCAATACACAGGTGCGGGATCGCGACTGGCGCCTGGTATCGGCCCAAGCCAGCGGCGTAACGCCGGTGTTGCAGCTGGGCTATCAACCGGAAACCCTGGTGTTTCTGGCACAGGGCCAGCCACCGTATCGCCTTGTGGCAGGCAGCGTCAGCGCGCGGCGGCAAGCGGCACCGGTGGCAGAGCTGTTGATCAATCAGCGTTCCTTACGCGGAGAAGATTGGCAGCCAACCCGCGCCAATCTGGGCGCACAAGAAGTATTGCTGGGCGAGCGCGCGCTGCAATTGCCAGCGCCAACACCTGACTATCGCACTTGGTTGCTATGGATGGTATTGGTACTCGGGGCGTTGATGGTAACGCTGTTGGCGCTGCGGGTTCTGCGCCAAGCACCCTAGAACGGCCAGGTGCAGAATGCGGGATCATCAGGTTTCACTAGACAGAATGTGATGGTCCCGCCCACGGCAACTGACATCAAAATCGCGTCGCCGACCAAGGTCAAGGGTGTCCAGGGCGCTCGCTTGGCCTTTTCGGATGCTGTCAACGCCTCATGAATGCCGACACTGCGGGGGCGCGATACGGTTTGCAGTGAATAATGCGTTCGAAATAAAGGCGGCCTTCACTTTTTCTCCACCAGACGCGCAAAGAGTATGCCGAGCTCAAACAGTAAATACATGGGCAGCGCCAACAAAACCTGGGAAATCACATCCGGCGGCGTCATCAGCATGCCGATGGCGGCACAGCCCAGGCCGATATAGGGGCGCTTGCGTGTGAGGCTCTCGGTGCTGGTAAGCCCGGACCAAACCAGCAGCAGGGTGGCGATAGGGATTTCGAAGGCAAAGCCGAAGGAGAAAAACATTTTGATGACGAAATCCAGATACTTGTTGATGTCCGTCATCATGGTGACCCCAGCCGGAGAGACGGCGGCAAAGAACTGGAACATCAGCGGGAACACCACGTAGTAGGCAAACATCACGCCCAGATAGAACAACGCCACGCTGGATACCAATAGCGGGACCGCGAAGCGTTTTTCCCTTCGATACAGGCCTGGGGAAATAAAGGCCCAGATCTGATGCAGCACCAGCGGCATAGCCAGGAACAAAGCGGTAAACACCGCCAGCTTGAACGGTGTGAGGAAGGTGGAGGCCACTTCGGTGGCGATCATGCCGCTGCCTTCGGGCAGATGGATCATCAGGGGCGCGGCAATAAAACTGTAAATATCATTGGCAAAGTAATAGATGGGAAAAAACAGCAGCGCCACCGTGAGCACCGATTTCAACAAGCGGGTGCGCAGCTCGATGAGATGATCCATCAAAGGCTGTTTGTGGCCGTCCAGTTCATCATCGCCGGGCAGACCCAATGCTTGGTGTACGGCTGCGTCGGGATCCGGATGCGCTTCCGTCGGGGTGGTGGCGGCCTTGGTCGGCTCTGCAGGCGGCAAGCTCAGGCTCCGGACTGGCGACTGCCAGATGACTCAGGGTTGGGTGTGGTGCTGTCGGCAGCACGCGGTGCGGCTAGGGATTCAGTCTCGGTTGCTGTTGGCGTGGTTGCTGTGGGCCTGGTTGCTGGCTCCGGCAGATGCGTTTGCTGCTGCAGATCCTGTTCCAGACGCTGCAGTTCGGCCAGAATGGATTCGTTGTGCAGCTGGCGGCGCACTTCGTCCATACCCACTTCGCGTTCGATTTCGGTTTTGATCTGGGTAAAGCTACGCTTTAAGCGCCCCAGCCACAGCCCCAGGGTGCGGATGGCTTCCGGCATGCGCTGTGGCCCCAGCACCAGCAGGGCCAGCACCGCCAGCAGCATCAGCTCCGGAAAACCGACATCGAACATGCTACTGCCGGTCCTGCTGTTGTTCGCGCTGTTGGCTGCCGGTGGCGGCTTTGCTTTCGTCCAACTCACCTTCGATCAGGCGCTCTTCCTCTTTCGGGGCATTGTCGTCTTTGACGGCGGTGCGAAAACCCTTGATGGCGGCGCCCAGATCCGCGCCCAGCCCTTTCAGGCGCTTGGGCCCGAAGATCAGCAGCACGATCACCAGGATGATCAGTAATTCCCAGATTCCAAATCTCATAGTGCTCTCCGTGTAAGCCCGCTTGCGGCAAGTGCTCAAGCTGGGCGATTTGCTTTCTCTTCCAGACCGGACAGGCCAAAGCGCCGGTCCAGTTCAGCCAATACCCACTGGGGCTGCTGATTGAGATGTACCAACATGACCATGGTATGAAACCAGAGGTCTGCCACTTCCCCGATCAGCGCCTGATCCGGCCCGTCCTGGGTGCTGGCATCCTTGGCGGCCAGTATGGTTTCCGTGGCTTCCTCACCCACTTTCTCCAGAATTTTGTTCAGGCCTTTGGCGTACAGCGCGGCCACATAGGAGGAATCCGGGCTGGCGTCGCGACGCTGGATCAGCACCTGGGTGAGCGCTTGAATCAGATCCTGACTCATAACAATGTCCGCTGGCAGGGGTGACAATAAGGCGCGGCGTTTAGCCGCGCAGCAGCAGGTGCAAGCCTACCATAGCCGCCAGGGTGCCGGCGCCGAGCTGCTGCCAGTGGCTGATAAGGACTTCCCCGCCAGCGCTGTACCAGAGCCACCCGGCCAGCAGCACCAGGCTTGCACCTGTGGCCCGATACCAACGCAGGCGGCGACCCGACTGTTTGGCAAGGGTTGTTTGCAGCATCTCCTGGTTGCGCGCCTGCTCTGCCAGCAGCAGCTCCAGGCGTTTGATGCGCTCTGGCGCGTGCAATAAAAAGCCGGGCAGGCGTGGCAGTTGCTGCCAGAGCGCGGGGCCCTGCTCGCGCAGCTGCTGCAGCAGTGCACTCAGGCCCATGCGTTTGGCCATCCAGCGTTCCATAAAGGGTTTCGCGGTCTGCCACAGATCCAGATCCGGATACAGCTGCCGGCCCAGGCCTTCAATGTTGAGCAGGGTTTTTTGCAGCAACACCAGCTGCGGCTGCACTTCCATGTTGAACTGCCGCGCCGCCTGAAACAGGGACAGCAAAAAGCTGCCAAAGGAAATTTCCTTCAGCGGGCGCGCAAAGATGGGCGCACAAACCTGACTGATCACAGCTTCAAAGGCGTCGATATCCGTGCCCGGCGGTACCCAGCCGGATTCCAGATGCAGCCGCGCCACTTCCCGGTAATCCTGATGAAAAAATGCCAGCAGATTGCGCGCCAGGTAATCCTGATCTTCGTCGGTGAGGCTGCCCATAATGGCGCAATCGATGGCCATGTATTTGGGTGAGGCGGGATCACTGATATCCACAAAGATATTGCCGGGATGCATGTCAGCATGGAAAAAATTGTGCACGAACACCTGGGTAAAGAAGGTTTCCACGCCGCGTTCTGCCAACAGTTTCATGTTGGTGCCGCGCGCTAGCAGCAGGTCAGTGCGGCCGATGGGCACCCCGTGCAGGCGTTCCATGACCAGCACGTTGCGCTGGGTGTAGGGCCAGTAGACCTCGGGCACATAGAGCAGGGGAGAGTCGGTGAAATTTTGCCGCAGGCGGCTGGTGTGAGCGCCTTCCTGGATCAGATTCAATTCACCCTGAATCACCCGTTCGTAGTCGGCCACCAGTTCGCACAGGTGCAGACGCCGGGCATCCACGGAGAAGCGCTCCAGCAGGCTGGCGAGCTGGTGCATCAGGGCCACATCCTCCTGGATCACAGGTGCGATGTCCGGGCGGATGATTTTCACCACCACTTCGCGGCCATCCGGCAGGTTGGCCGCATGGACCTGGGCGACGGAGGCCGCGGCCAACGGGGCATCGGTAAAGCCGGCAAAGGCCGTTGTGATGGGTTGCCCCAGCGCCGCCTCGAGCAGTTCCCGGGCCTTTGCCGGTGCAAACGGCGGCACCTGATCCTGCAACAGCGCCAGTTCCTCGGCGAAGCTATCGGGTAGCAGATCCTTGCGGGTGGAAAGCACCTGACCGAACTTGATAAACACAGGCCCCAGTGCTTCCAGTGCCAGTCGCAGCCGGCGGGCGTCGTTGTCTTTGGGCTGGGGCAGCAGCCGGCTGGGGCGCAGCGTCCAGAGCAGACGCAGGTGCCAGGGCAGGGCGCTGGTGTCCAGGGCCGCCGCATCCAGCAGGGTATCCAGCCGATAGGTCAGCAGCAGACGCAGAATCCGCAGCAGTCGCCGGCGCGGTTTCATGGCGCCGCTTCCAACAGCCGCAGGCGTGCATCCAGGCGGTCCAGTTGCATGCGCACTGTCAGCAGGGTATCGGCCGTGGTTTCAAAGGCTTGGCGGTTGAGATAGCGCTGCTGGGCCTGTGTGCGCACGCCGGCGCCGGCACTGGCGCCGGCCGCCTGGAGCAAGCTGCGCCCCCCGGCAATACCCAGTTCCAACATGCTGGCCAGTTCTTCTGCTGCGCCGGCGCCCAGCAGCGGGCTGAGCAGTGCGGCGGTATCCGGTGTCGCCTGCTTGAGCACTTCCTGGCAATGGGCCAGCAGGCTGGCATCACCACTGATGCGGGCCTGATGTCCGCTGCGACCGGCCAGCAGCAGGCACAGATCCGTCACTGTGCCCGCCAGGGTGCAGTCCGGAGCGCCGGGTGCCAGTGGGCTCAGGCGTAACTGCGTCTGGGTGAATTGCACGCACAGCTCGCGCTGGCCCAGGGGTAAACGGATTTGCAGCAGCAGGCTGCGCCCGGCCAGCGCCGACAGGCGTGCACGACTGGCCGCATCCAGACCCTGGTTACAGAGCAGCTCCAGCAGTTCGATCAGGGCATCGTCAAAGCATGGATCAACACGCATGAGGCACTACGCATGAGTGGCTAAGCATGAGGCGCTGGGGCGCTGGGTTTCTGGCCGCAGTGAATGGCCGCAATACCATTGACCAGATCATGACAGCGCACCTCAGTAAATCCGGCGGTGGTGAGCATCTGGCTCAGGGTTTCCTGGTCCGGATGCATGGCGATGGACTCCACCAGATACTGATAGGCGGCAGCATCGCCGGTGATCACGCCACCCACCTTGGGCCAGAGCCGCTGAAAGCCGGCGTAGGCCTTGCCCACCAGCGGATTGCGGGCCTTGGAGAACTCCAGCACCAGCAGGCGGGCGCCGGGTTTCAGCACGCGCTGCATTTCTGCCAGCGCCTTGGCCTTGTCGGTGACATTGCGCAAGCCAAAGCCCATGGTGATGCAATCCAGGCTGTTGCTGGCAAAGGGCAGTTGTTCCGCGTTGGCCTGACAGAAGCTGATATTGGTCAGGCCCTGGTTCAGCAACCGATCCCGACCCACCTGCATCATTTCCGCATTGATGTCCGCCAGAATCACCCGACCCTGGGGGCCCACCACCGGTGACAACAGGGCGCTGATATCCCCGGTGCCGCCCGCCAGGTCCAGGCTGGTGTGACCGCTGCGCAGCCCCGTCATGTCCACCAGCATGCGCTTCATCAGGCGATGGCTGCCCAGGGACATCAGGTCGTTCATCAGGTCGTATTTCGCGGCCACGGCGGCAAACACGCCATAGACCCGGCGCGTTTTTTCGCTGGCGGATACCTTTTCGAAACCAAAATCCACCTGGGGCTCGTGGTTGGGATCTGCCATGGTGGGCTCCGGCGCAGGAAAAAGAGCGGCTAGTTTACCTGCTTGGCCGCAAGGACGCAGGTTGTGGGATCAACTGGGTGGGCGCCATTGGCGCAGCGGAATATTGGGCAGGCGGCTGGCGTTGGCGGCTTCCAGTTCTGCCAGGTAGGTTTGCCAGTACTGCGCCTGATGTTGGCCCAGATCGGCCAGATAGTCCCAGCTGTAGAGGCCGGAGTCGTGGCCATCATCAAAGCTGATGCGGATGGCGTAGTTGCCCACCGCTTCGATGGCCGTGATGTTCACGTATTTTTTGCCAGCCTGCAGTTTGCGCGGCGTATCACCATGGCCACGCACTTCGGCGGATGGTGAAAATACCCGCAGCAGTTCGCAGGGAATCTCAAGCTGGGTGTCGCCGCCACTGTCACTGTCACTGTCACTGTCACTGGCATAGCGCAGGCGCAGCACGCGCTCGGCCTTGATCAGCTCGATGGCGCTGGGTACCGGCGCGGTCACAGGATGTACCGGGAAAGATCCTGGTTCTGGGCCAGATCGCCCAGGCGTGCATCCACATAGGCGGCATCCAGGGTGAGGCTGGCTTCCGCGCCGGCGCGATCAGCCGCGTCGAAGGAAACATCCTCCAGCAGTCGCTCCAGCACAGTGTGCAGGCGACGGGCGCCGATATTTTCCGTGGTTTCGTTCACCTGCCAGGCGAGTTCGGCGATACGCGCAATGGCGTCCTCGGTAAATTGCACTTGCACACCTTCGGTGGCCAGCAGCGCCCGGTACTGTTCCGTGAGGGACGCCTTGGGTTCGGTAAGGATGCGGCGAAAATCCTCCGGTGTCAGCGCGGCGAGCTCCACCCGGATGGGCAGCCGGCCTTGCAGTTCCGGAATCAGATCCGAGGGTTTGGCCAGATGAAAGGCACCGGAGGCAATGAACAGAATGTGGTCGGTGCGCACCATGCCGTACTTGGTGGATACGGTGCAGCCTTCGATCAGCGGCAGCAGATCCCGCTGTACCCCCTCCCGGCTGACATCGGCGCCAACGGTTTCGCTGCGCTTGGCCACCTTGTCCAGTTCGTCGATAAACACGATGCCGGTTTGCTCGACCGCGTCCACGGCGCGGGCCTTGAGTTCATCTTCGTTGACCAGCTTCAAGGCTTCCTCTTCCTGCACCTTGCGCAGGGCATCTTTCACCTTCAGGCGTGCGGCCCGGCGGCGGCCGTTGCCCAGATTGGCAAACAGACTCTGCAGCTGGTTGGTCATTTCCTCCATGCCGGGCGGCGCCATGATTTCCACCCCGAGTTGGGCTTGGGCCAGCTCCAGTTCGATTTCGCGTTCATCCAGTTCGCCTTCCCGGAGCTTTTTTCGAAACATCTGCCGTGTGGCGGAGTCGGCACGGGGCGCCTCACCAAAACCGGCGCTGCGGGGTTCCGGCAGCAAGGCATCCAGAATGCGTTCCTCAGCAGCATCCTCGGCGCGGGCTCGCACCTGGGCCAGCTGTTCTTCGCGCAACATTTTGGCGGCCACATCCACCAGGTCGCGGATGATGGATTCCACGTCCCGGCCCACATAACCCACTTCGGTGAACTTGGTGGCTTCCACCTTGATAAAGGGCGCATTGGCCAGCCGCGCCAGGCGGCGGGCGATTTCGGTTTTGCCGACGCCCGTGGGGCCGATCATGAGAATATTTTTCGGGGTGACTTCTTCGCGCAGGCTGGCGTCCAGCTGCAGACGGCGCCAGCGGTTACGCAGGGCAATGGCCACGGCCCGCTTGGCCTGCTGCTGGCCTACGATGTGGCGGTCCAGCTCATGCACGATTTCCCGGGGTGTCATCATCAGTGGTCAGCTCCTGTGCTGAGTGTCTCCAGGGTGACCTGGTGGTTGGTGTACACGCAGATATCGGCGGCAATGGCCAGGGCGCGGCCAACAATATCGCCGGCGCTGAGTTGGGTGTTCTCCAGCAGCGCGCGGGCGGCGGCCTGGGCATAGGGGCCGCCGGAGCCGATGGCGATCAAACCCTGCTCGGGTTCGATGACATCACCATTGCCGCTGATGATCAGCGAGACCTGGGCATCAGCCACCGCCAGCAGGGCTTCCAGCCGGCGCAGGGCACGATCACTGCGCCACTCCTTGGCCAATTCCACGGCGGCCCGGGTCAGGTTGCCCTGATACTTCTCCAGCTGGGCCTCGAAGCGTTCAAACAGCGTAAAGGCATCGGCGGTGCCACCGGCAAAGCCGGCCAACACCTGCTCCTTGTACACGCGGCGCACCGGGCGGGCGTTGCCGTTCAGGATGGTGGCGCCCAGGGAAACCTGGCCGTCACCACCCATGGCGACCTGGTTGCCCCGGCGGACAGAAACGATGGTGGTGCCGTGAAACTGTTCCAAGAGGCTGCATCCGGCTGCGAAAGGATTAGGGATACTGGGGGCGCCCCAACGGGAATTCAACCGGGTCTGGCTGGCGTTGGGATCAGCCGGTGGCTTGGCCCGGCGTGCGGCGCAGGGGCAGTGGGTCTATGTCCTGTTCCCGCAAGCGGCTCTGGGCACGGCGCATGGCGCGCTCATCGTCGAAGGGGCCCACCAACACCCGATGGCGGGTGGCGCCACCAGGCAGGGTGACCGTGGTGGTGGAGGCCTCCAGTCCCAACAGCAACAGGTTGGCGCGCAGGCGCTCGGCGTCTTCCAGGCGGCTGAAGGAGCCGGCCTGGAGCAGGTATTCCACGGCTTCAGCCGGCTGCGTGCCCGCTGCACCGGTGGCCGGGGCGGCCTCCCGGCGCGGTGCTGCGGCCGGGGACTGCTGGCTGGGAAGCTGATCCCAGAAGGTGAACTCCGGCTGTGGCCGTACGGGTTCTGGTGCGGGTGCATTGCGCTCGGGGACTGCTGCCAGTTGCGGGCTGGGCTGATCAGCGAGCAGCTGCGGCAACAGGGCGCCGGCCAGGGTAAAGCCAATCCCCAGCACCAGACCGGCAGCAAAGCTGCCCCAGCTGAAACCGCCGCTCTGGGCCTGCTGCCGGCGCGCCGGCGTGCGCGGGCGCTTGGGCGGCTGTTTGCGGGCGGCGTGCTGACGGGCGTAGTCCTGGGTCATGGCGCGCATCATACGGCATTACTGCAGATCAAAGGGATCCACATCCAGGTGCCAGCGCAAGCTGCGTGGCAAAGTCGCCGGCGCACTCACCAGAGTCGCCAGGGCCTGTTGCAAGGGTTGCCGGTGCGGACAGAGCAACAGGGTTTGGGCCCTATACCGGCCGGCTTTTTTCGGCATGCTGGCGGGTGCTGGGCCCAGCACCTGGATGCCAGCAGGCAGCTGCCGACAGAGCTGCTGCAGCCCTTGCTCGGCGGCGCCTGGACTGGGGCCTTCCATGCGCAGCAGCGCGGCGTGGCTAAAGGGGGGCAGACCAGCCGCCTGGCGCTGGGCCAATTCGGTCTCGGCAAATTGCTCGTAGCCGGTAGTGGCCAGGGCCTGCAGCAACGGGCTGTCCGGGTTATAGGTCTGGATCCAGACTTCCCCTGGCTGCTCGGCTCGGCCAGCCCGGCCGGATACCTGCACGATGAGCTGGGCTGTGTGTTCGGGGGCGCGGAAATCGGTGCTGAACAGGCCGGCATCCGCGTTCAACACTGCCACCAGGGTGACCTTGGGAAAATGATGGCCTTTGGCCAGCATCTGGGTGCCCACCAGGATGGCGGGCTCGCCCTGCAGGATGCGGCCCAGTTGCTGATCCAGTTGGCCGGTGGTGCGGATGCTGTCCCGATCGATGCGAATCACCGGGTACTCGGGCAGCAGTTCGGTCAGCCCGGCTTCGGTGCGCTGGGTGCCCAGGCCCAGGGGCAACAGGGCATCCGCATGACAGGACGGGCATTGCCGGGGCAGGGGGCGGCGCAGGTCGCAGTGATGGCAGCGCAGCCCGGGTGGGCTCTTGTGCATGGTCAGCGGGATATCACAGTGCTCACAGCCGGCACGCCAGCCACAGGCGCTGCAGATCAGGCTGGGGGCAAAGCCGCGCCTGTTGATGAACAGCAGCACTTGGTTGCCGGCCTGCAGATGGCGGCGTATGGCCTGCTCCAAGGGCGGTGCCAGACCATCGCGCAGTTGCATGCCGCGAATGTCCAGAATCTGCAGGCGCGGTGGTGCGCTCTGGTTGCTGCGGCGACTCAGATGCAGATGCTGATACCGACCCTGGCGGGCGTTGTGCAGGGTTTCCAGGGCCGGTGTCGCGGTTCCCAGCAGTAGTGGAACCTGTTCCAGTTGCGCGCGCTTCACCGCCAGGTCCCGGGCCGAGTAGCGTAGGCCCTCCTGTTGTTTGAAGGAGCCATCATGTTCCTCGTCCACCACCAGCAACCCCAGGTTGGGCAGGGGCGCAAAGATGGCGGAGCGGGTGCCCACCAGGACCTGGACCCGGCCGGCCCGGCAATCCGCCCACACCTGGGCGCGCTGCTTTTCGGTGAGCCCCGAATGGTAGCCAGCCACGGCTGGGAACCGGGCCTGGAATCTGGCCAGGGTTTGGGGCGTCAGGGCGATCTCCGGGACCAGCACCAGGGCCTGGCGGGTCGGGGCCTGGGCACGCAAGCGGGCGATGGCCTGCAGGTAAACCTCGGT
>JBJHDG010000057.1:0-10848 GCA_050486425.1 Pseudomonadales bacterium
CGGTTGGGCAGGCGCGCCGGTGGTGGCCGGCGCTCGCTGCGTTCGGCATCCAGCAGCCAGATGTCGGTGACGCCGAGTTCGGTGGCTTTTTGCAGAGCGAAGTCCAGTTTGTCGCCCTTGATCAGGCTTTGCACCAGATGCAGGCGTAGTTGTGGCGGTGGGCTTTGCTGCACGGTTGCCAGGCGCACGCTCCAGTTACGACCCTGGGCGTGCAGGGTGGCGTCCGCATGTTGGCCGCGGCCATCGAAGATCAGGCAGCCATCGCCATCACGCAGCCGCAGTACGCGGGTGAGGTAATGAGCAGCTTCGCTGGGTAGTGGCAGCAGGGCGCCGCTGTGCAGGGGTTGATCCAGCAGCAGCCGGCGCATGGGCTCAGCCCGGTGTGGGCCGCAGACGTTGCAGCAAAGCTTGGGTGGGGCCAGCCTGGTTCAGGGTATAGAAGTGCAACCCAGGGGCGCCGCCAGTCAGCAGGCGTTCACAGAGCGCGCTTACCACGTCCAGGCCAAAGTCCTGCAAGGCGGTTTCGTCGTCAGCCAAGGCTGCCAGTTGCAAGCGAATCCAGCGCGGAATTTCTGCACCGCAGTTATCGGAGAAACGCACCAGGCTGGCGTAATTGGTAATGGGCATGATGCCAGGCACGATGGGCACCCGGATGCCTGCTTGCTGCGCCCGATTTACGAAATCGAAATAGGCATCAGCGTTGTAAAAATACTGGGTAATGATGCTGTCGGCACCGGCATCCACTTTGCGTTTCAAAAAGTCCAGATCCGCTGCCGGGCTGGGCGCACTGGGATGGATTTCCGGATAAGCCGCCACTTCGATGTGAAAGCGTTGGCTGAGCTGCTGGTTGGCTTCGAAGCTGCGAATCAGCCGTACCAGTTCCTCCGCATAGCGTACTTGTCGTACGTTGCCCAGGCCCGAGGGAATATCGCCGCGCAGCGCCACGATGCGGTTGACGCCCAGGGCCTGATATTGCGCCAGCAGTTCCAGCACCTGTGCGTCATCGGCGGTGCCGATGGACAAATGCGGTGCGGCCGGGGCGCCGGCCGCACGCAGGTCTTCGATCATGGCCAGGGTGCGGTCCCGGGTGGAGCCACCGGCGCCATAGGTCACCGAGCAGAATCCCGGTTGCCACACCGACAGGGTTTGCCAGGTGCGCAGCAGGTTGCGGCGTCCCTTGTCCGTGTTCGGTGGGAAAAACTCGAAGCTGAGGCTGGCGTTCACGGCTTAGAGCGCGCTGCGCAGAGCGTCGGCTTTATCGGTGTGTTCCCAGCTGAACTCGGCTTCGGTACGGCCGAAGTGACCATAGGCCGCCGTGGGGCGGTAGATGGGCCGCTTCAGGTTCAGCATCTGGATCAGGCCCTTGGGCCGCAGATCAAAATGCTCGCGGATCAGGGCCACGATGGTCTCATCGCTCACCTTGCCGGTGCCGAACGTGTTCACGCTGATGCTGGTGGGTTCGGCCACACCAATGGCGTAGCTGACCTGGATCTCGCAGCGTGCGGCCAGGCCGGCAGCAACAATGTTCTTCGCCACGTAACGGCCGGCATAGGCCGCCGAGCGGTCCACCTTTGAGGGATCCTTGCCGGAGAAGGCGCCGCCACCATGGCGCGCCATACCACCATAGGTGTCCACAATGATCTTGCGGCCGGTGAGGCCGGCGTCACCCTCGGGGCCGCCAATAATGAACTGGCCGGTGGGGTTGATATAGATACGCGTGCTCTTGCTCAGCCATTCGGCGGGAATCACGGGTTTGACGATCTCTTCCATCACTGCTTCGTGCAGCTGCTTCTGGCTCACATCCGGTTCGTGCTGGGTGGACAGTACCAAGGCCTCCACTGCCACAGGCTTGCCATCGGCATAGCGCATACTGAGCTGGCTCTTGGCGTCGGGTCGCAGGAACGCCAGGGTGCCGTCCTTGCGCACCTGGGCCTGGCGCTGCACCAGACGATGGGCATAGGTGAGCGGGGCGGGCATCAAGACGTCGGTTTCATCGCTGGCATAGCCGAACATCAGGCCCTGATCGCCCGCGCCCTGTTCCTTGTCGCTGCCTTCATCCACGCCCATGGCAATGTCGGCAGACTGCTGGCCGATGGCATTGATGACGGTGCAGCTGTCCGGGTCGAAGCCCTTGGCCGAACTGGTGTAACCGATATCCCGTACCACCTGCCGGGCCAACTGGTCGAAATCCACCTGGGCGTTGGAGCGGATTTCTCCGGCCAGTACCAGAATGCCGCCCTTGATCAGTGTCTCCACGGCCACCCGGGATTCCGGGTCCTGGGCCAGCATGGCGTCGAGTACGGCATCGGAAACCTGGTCGGCGACCTTGTCCGGATGCCCTTCAGAGACGGATTCAGAGGTAAAAGTCAGATACTCGGCCATGGTGGTTCCCTTTTGTGAGGCGGCTGGGTGTGGCTGCGACGCGAAACAGTGCGCTCAGGGCCGCTTGCCGCCTGGCAGACGCAGGCCCCAAAGGCGCGAGATTTTACCTGCTGCGTGGCCCGGCTGCACCGATCAAAGCCGGTGCCGGCGTGAAAGGCGCTAAAGTTCGCCTGAAGATGGCTCAACGGCGGTGGACAAATTGCGTTGCCTGGCGCCAACAGGGAGAATAGCCGGCTCCCAAAGCCAAGACGCCAACACTATGCCTTCTCGATTCGAGCGCGCCAACGCCATCCGTGCCCTGGCCATGGATGCCGTGCAACGTGCCAATTCCGGCCATCCCGGTGCGCCCATGGGCCTTGCCGATATTGCCGAGGTGCTCTGGCGCGATGTGCTGCGCCATAACCCCAACAATCCCAACTGGTGCAACCGGGATCGCTTCGTGCTCAGCAACGGCCATGGTTCCATGCTGCTGTACGCGGTGCTACACCTGTGTGGCTATCCCCTGTCCCTGGAAGCGCTACAGAATTTCCGTCAGCTGCATGCGCCCACCGCCGGTCATCCGGAGTTTGGTGAATGCCCGGGGGTGGAAACCACCACGGGCCCTCTGGGGCAGGGCTTGGCCAACGCCGTGGGTATGGCCTTGGCCGAAAGGGAACTGGCGCGCAGCTTCAACCAGCCCGATTATCCGGTGGTGGATCACCACACCTGGGCCATCGTTGGCGATGGCTGCCTGATGGAAGGCATTTCCCATGAGGCGGCGTCACTGGCCGGCACCCTGAAGCTGGGCAAGCTGAATGTCATTTACGACGACAACGGCATTTCCATCGATGGTGCGGTAGATGCCTGGTTTACCGAGGATGTGCCGGCGCGCTTTGAAGCCTATGGCTGGCATGTGGTGCGGGATGTGGATGGTCACGATCCGGAAGCGGTGGCCCGGGCCTTGGCCATGGCCAAAGGTACCAGCGACAGGCCGTCACTGATTTGCTGCCGCACCATTATCGGTTTCGGTGCACCCAACAAGCAGGGTTCAGCGGATGTGCACGGCGCCGCCCTGGGTGATGCGGAGGTTGCCGCCGCCCGTGAACAGTTGCAGTGGCCGCACCCGGCCTTTGAGATTCCCGAAGCGATCCGCACCGAGTGGGACTGCCGGGAAAGCGGCGCGGCTGTCGAAGCGGCCTGGCAGCGCCTGTTCAATGCCTATCAGGAAGCCCATCCGGCCCTGGCGGCGGAATTCAGTCGCCGGGTGGCTGGCGAGCTGCCGGCGGACTGGGACAAGGCTCTGAACAGCCTGGCCGTGGGCGCCCAGACCAGCCTGGAACCCCTGGAAACCCGCAAGTCCTCTCAGCGTTGTCTGGATATGTTGGGACCGGATGTACCCGAATTGTTTGGTGGCTCCGCCGACCTGACCGGATCCAACGGCACCAAATGGAAAGGCGCCCGGATAATGACCGTCGACAAGGGCGGTAACTATTACAGCTTCGGCGTGCGCGAATTTGGCATGTCCGCCATTGCCAATGGCATGGCCCTGCATGGCGGCTTTATTCCCTATACCGGCACCTTCCTGGTGTTTATGGAATATGCCCGCAATGCCCTGCGCCTGGCCGCGCTCATGGGCATCCGCAACATCTTCGTTTACACCCATGACTCCGTGGCTTTGGGCGAAGACGGCCCTACCCACCAGCCGGTGGAACAGCTGACAAACCTGCGCACCACCCCGAACCTGGCCACCTGGCGCCCCTGCGATACGGTGGAAACCGCCTTCGCCTGGCGCGCCGCCCTGGCGCGCCGCGACGGTCCCACGGCCATTGTCCTTACCCGGCAGAAAACCCAGGCCCAGATTCGCAGTGAAGACAGTTTCGCCGCCGTTGCCCAAGGTGGCTATGTGTTGGTGGAAGAGCAGCATCCGTTGCAGGTGCTGCTGCTGGCCACAGGTTCCGAGGTGGAGCTGGCGGTGGCCGCGGCCAAGGCCCTGGCGGCACGGCGCATGGGTGTGCGCGTGGTCTCCCTGCCCTGTGTGGAGCAGTTCCTGGCGCAGCCCCAGGACTATCAGGATGCCGTGCTGCCGCCGGATATTCGTTGCCGGGTCGCCGTGGAAGCAGGCCATCCGGATTACTGGTACCGTTTCGTGGGCCTGGACGGTGCCGTGGTCGGCATCCGCCGCTTTGGTCTTTCCGCGCCTGGCGAGCAGGCCATGGTGGAGCTGGGGATCACCACGGAAGCTGTCATATCGGCCGTGGATAATCTGCTGCAGGCACAACAGGCAAAGGAGTAGGCCATGTCGGTGTTGTTGATGGCGGATTTGGATTTGGCGGGCAAGCGCGTGCTGATCCGTGAAGATCTGAATGCGCCGGTGAAAAACGGCGCGGTGACCAGTGATGCCCGGCTGCGTGCGGCCGTGCCCAGTTTGCAGCTGGCGTTGGAAAAAGGCGCGGCAGTGATGGTGATGTCGCATCTGGGCCGCCCCACTGAAGGCGCAGACGCCAGCACTGAACCCGAAGCTTCCCTGGCACCGGTGGCAAAACGTCTGGGTGAGTTGCTGGGACGGGAAGTGCCGCTGCGCAGCAACTGGATCGATGGCATAGAGGTGCAACCCGGCGAGCTGGTATTGCTGGAAAACGTGCGCTGGCTCAAGGGTGAAAAGAAAGACGATGAGGCGCTTGCCAAACGCATGGCCGCACTCTGTGATGTTTATGTGATGGATGCGTTCGGCACTGCGCATCGGGCGCAGGCTTCCACCCATGCAGTGGCGAAATTCGCCCCTGTTGCCTGCGCCGGCCCGTTGCTGGCGGCTGAGTTGGATGCCCTGGAGCGTGCCCTGGCGAAACCGGCGCGGCCGCTGGTTGCCATTGTCGGCGGTGCCAAGGTTTCCACCAAGCTGGATGTGCTCAACCGTCTGGCCGAGGTGGCCGATCACATCCTGGTAGGTGGCGGTATTGCCAATACCTTTATCGCCGCTGCCGGGCATGGCGTGGGCAAATCCCTGCATGAACCTGAGTTGGTGGCGGTGGCGCAACAGATTGCCGCCAAGGCAAAGATTCCGCTGCCGGAAGATGTGGTTTGCGCCACTGCCTTTGATGCCAATGCCGAAGGTGTGGTGCGCTCGCTCAGTGAAGTGGCCGCCGATGAAATGATTCTGGACATTGGCCCGGTCACCGCACGCGCCTGGGCAGAACTGCTCAAGCAGGCGGGCACCATTCTCTGGAATGGACCGGTGGGCGTGTTCGAGTTTGATCAATTTGGTGAAGGCACCCGGGTGCTGGCAGACGCCATCAACGACAGTGCGGCTTTCTCCATTGCCGGCGGTGGTGACACCCTGGCCGCCATCGACAAGTACGGCATTGCTGAGGGTGTCTCCTATATTTCCACCGGCGGTGGCGCGTTCTTGGAGTTTGTGGAAGGCAAGGTGTTGCCGGCCGTTGCTGTGTTGCAACAACGCAGCGGCAATTAAGACGCCCTACCTGGGCCAATTATCAATTCAACTGTATGAGGTGAACCATGCCGCTAGTCAGCATGCGCCAATTGCTCGACCACGCTGCCGAATATGGCTACGGCGTGCCCGCATTCAATGTCAACAACCTGGAACAGATGCGCGCCATCATGGAAGGTGCTGCCGCCACCGACAGTCCGGTGATCGTGCAAGCCTCCGCTGGCGCACGCAAATATGCTGGCCCCAACTTCTTGCGCCATTTGATTTTGGCCGCTGTGGAAGAGTTTCCGCATATCCCGGTGGTGATGCACCAGGATCACGGCGCCTCTCCAGCCGTGTGCCAGCGTTCCATTCAGATGGGCTTCTCCTCGGTGATGATGGACGGCTCCCTGGAAGCAGATCAGAAAACGCCAGCCAGTTATGAGTACAATGTTGCTGTGACCCGGCGCGTAGTGGAAATGGCGCATGCCTGTGGTGTATCGGTTGAAGGTGAGCTGGGCTGTTTGGGCTCGCTGGAAACCGGCGAAGCCGGCGAGGAAGACGGCGTGGGGGCCGTGGGCAAACTCTCCATGGACATGCTGCTCACCGATCCCGAGCAGGCGGCTGACTTTGTGAAGCAGACCGATGTGGACGCTCTGGCCATTGCCATTGGCACTTCCCATGGCGCCTACAAGTTCAAGCGCCCACCCACGGGTGATGTGCTGGCTATTGAACGCATCAAGCAGATCCATGCGCGCATTCCCAATACCCATCTGGTGATGCACGGTAGTTCGTCGGTGCCCCAAGAATTGCTCAAGGTGATCAATCAGTTCGGCGGCGAGATTCCGGAAACCTATGGGGTGCCGGTGTCGGAAATCCAGGAAGGCATCAAGCACGGTGTGCGCAAGGTGAATATCGACACCGATTTGCGCCTGGCCTCCACTGCGGTGATCCGCAAATTTCTGGCCGAACACAAAAGCGAATTCGATCCACGCAAATACCTGGCCGCCACCACCAAGGCCATGAAGGAAATCGTTATCGCCCGTTATGAGGCCTTTGGCACCGCCGGCAATGCTTCAAAGATCAAAGCATTGTCGCTGGAAACCATGTTCCAGCGTTATGAAGCCGGTGAGCTGCGCGCCGTCGTCAAATAATAACGGTGCGTCATGTGCGACAGCGCCGACGACGGCCGGCTTTGATCCGCGTGACCTGGGCGAGCGGTTGCCGCCGCTGCAGCTGAACGCGCCTCGCGTATTCAGTGCCGAGGAAGCCGCTTATCTGGCCTTTTACGGGCTTGATTTCGCGCAGCGACTGCCTGGCGTCAGTCACGACTTCGGCGTGCTGCAACTGGCTGGCCATCGCGTACCGGTGCATTTCTGGCAGCCTGCCGCCGCGCGGGGCACGGTCACCGTGCTGCATGGCTACTTTGATCATGTGGGCCTGTACCGGCACCTGATCGGCTTTCTGCTCGGTGAAGGTTATTGCGTGCTGGCCATGGACCTGCCCGGTCATGGCCTGGCCAGTGGTGAGCGCGCCAGTATCGACAGCTTCGATACATATATTGAGGTGCTCGCTCATTGCCAACGCGAGCTCGCCAGCCAGGGGCCGGCGCCGCGCTATATGATTGGCCAGAGCATGGGCGCAGCCCTGGCCATGGAATGGGCGTTGCGCGAGGGTTTTAGCCGTGCCAACAGCCCATTGGCGGGCATGGTGCTGCTGGCGCCGCTGGTACGACCGCGCGGTTGGCCGCTGGCGCGGCTGGCCTACCTATGGCTGCGTCACTTCATCCACAGCCAACCGCGTCGCTTTCAGCCCAATTCCTCCGACCCTGAATTCCTGCGGTTTTTGCGCGATCAGGATCCCCTGCAGCCGCGCCACCTGCCGGTGCGCTGGATCACTGCCATGGTGCACTGGATGCGCGAGTTCGAGCGCCGCACGCCCTGTGATCTGGCGCCGATGGTGATCCAAGGTGATCGTGATGGCACCGTGGATGCGCGTTACAACCTCGCCGTTGTGGGGCGTCTGTTTCAACCCGAGGTGATACATGTGCCTGGCGGCCGCCATCATTTGGTGAACGAAAGCCCGGCGGTGCGGGCGCAGATTTTTAGCGCCGTAGGTAGCTATCTGGCGGCGCGGGCTGAAAGTTCAGGGAGCTGAATCGGCGGGTTTTCGTGTGGAGCCACATTGATGTCTGTCTTTGACTCTTCCTTTAAACAGATTGACGACAGTAGGTATATCTATTATTCGATTTCCCCGCTAGTTGCTTGGGGGGTGTGTTGTGAGCCTTAAAAAAGCAGATTTTGTCATCGGGCTTGTGTGCGTTCCGGTATATTTTGATATCTAATTTACGTATCCAAGTTTAGTAACTGGCGCCAGGAGTTGCTTGTCTGCATCTCGGAACTGTTTCCTAGGAATTTTTTATTATCTTGGCGCTCGAAGAGAAAGTAGTCTCACTGCTTCGCGGGAAGTAAAACGATAGAGTGATTAAAGTGAGGGCGGGGAAAATTTTACAGCATGGAAGTGTCACGTTATGACAATTCTGTACAAGTATATGACGAAGGAAAATGCGTTGAGATACTTGCAAAGCGAGAAGCTGCTAGCTTCTTTGCCAAGACGTTTTAACGATCCTTTTGATTCTCTTCCCGCTGCTGCAGCCGTTGCGGATTACGAACGAGAAGCATCCATCCAAAAGCTGGCGAAAGAGCTTGAATCCGATCACGGAGATCAAGCGTTCAAGCTCGCGAGGCACAAATTTGGACTCTTAGATAAAGATGCCAGGGCGGACATTGATCATGTTCGGGCCGCATTTTATGGTGTTATCTGTTTCTCAAGAACTAATTCTCAACCCCTAATGTGGAGTCATTATGCAGAAAATCACTCTGGTGTTGTTTTAGCCTTTGATTCCGACTCCAGTTTATTTCCCAGGGGAGATTTGCTTAACGTTGACTATAGCGCCACTCGACCTCAGTATGTTATTGGAGATCGTGATTATTTAAGTATATATAAATCTAAAGCTATTGAATGGGAGTATGAAAGGGAGGTTAGGCTTCTCATCCCTCTGGCTGATATGAAAACATCAAACCTCGTTGTTGAGAGCGAGGCAATGGCGGACAGATATTTTGTTTCTTTTCCGAAAAAATGTCTGAAGAAAATTACTCTTGGCGCCGCCTGCAGTTTGACCGGTGAAGACGTCGAGTTGATTCATGGCCAGAGTGACTTTGGCGTTAAGCTATCAAAAATGCATTTGCACGATTCGAAATATGAGATCATCGAAGTGGTTCGTGCAAGAGGCATATAAAGCTCTTTCAATGCTTCCATCCGGCAATATCCATGCAAACCACTGATCACCAGATCGCCGCCGACAGTGCTGCCAAGGCGCTGCTTGCTGAGCTCCATGCCCAGCTCGCAACGTTCACCGTGCCCGCCGACCTGGAGCTGGCCTGGCCGACCATCAGCGCCCAAGCACTGGCCGCGGCCGAGATCCTGCTGCCGCTCACTGACGATCTGAAGATCCTGCAAGGCGCACTGGCCTTCGTGCTGCTGGAAGCGGGTTGCGACGACAAGCCGGTGCTGGCAGCCCTGGGCGCCGAGGCGCTGCGTATTGCGCGCGAACTGCGGCGCATGAGCGCTGTGGCATTGCCAGCACAAGGTCAGGGTCCGGTATTGCCGGCGCAGCAGGCGGAGGCCCTGCGCAACATGCTGCTGGCCATTGTTACGGATCCGCGCCTGGTGCTGATCCGGCTTGCCGTGCAACTGCAACGATTGCAGACCGCCAAGGATGCGGCGCCCGCTGAGCGTGAACGCATGGCCTTGGAGACGCGTGAGATCTATGCACCGCTGGCAAACCGGCTGGGTATCTGGCAGTTGAAATGGCAGCTTGAGGACCTGGCCTTTCGCTATCTGGCACCCGAGCAATATCAGCGCATCGCCAGCGCCCTGGCCAGCCGCCGTGCCGATCGCGAAGCCTATGTTGCCGAGGTGATGGCGCGCATCCGGCAGGTGCTGGTCGATGCGGGTATCCAGGCCGATGTGACTGGCCGACCCAAACATATCTTTAGCATCTACCAGAAAATGCAGCGCAAGGGGCTGAGCTTTGAACAGCTCTTTGATTTGCGCGCGGTGCGCATTCTGGTGAACACGGTGGCAGACTGCTACGCCGCGTTGGGATTGGTGCACAGTCTGTGGCCACATATTCCTGGTGAGTTTGACGACTACATTGCCACCCCCAAAGATAATCTGTACCGATCATTGCATACCGCAGTGATTGGGCCGCAGCGGTTACCGGTGGAGATTCAGATTCGCACCCATGACATGCATGCCCAGGCTGAGCTGGGCGTGGCTGCGCACTGGCGCTACAAGGAAGGGGGTGGTGGTGATCCCGCTTATGAGCAGAAAATCCTGGGCCTGCGTCAGCTGCTGGAACCTGCTGCGGCCGGAGAGGAAAGCGATTACCTGGAGCAGGTGCGCGCCGAGTTGTTCCAGGATCGGGTATATGCCCTATCACCGCGAGGGGAAGTGGTGAGCTTGCCTGCCGGCGCCACGCCGCTGGATTTTGCCTATCAGATTCATACTGACCTGGGCCACCGCTGTCGCGGTGCACGCGTGAATGGCCGCATGGTGCCCCTGGTGCATCAATTGCACAGTGGCGATCAGGTGGAGATCATCACCGGCAAACAGTTGGCGCCCAGCCGCGACTGGCTGGTGCCTTCCCTGGGTTTTCTGGCTTCACCGCGCAATCGCACCAAGGTGCGCAACTGGTTTCGCAAGCAGAGTGAGGAGCAAAACCGCACCCAGGGCAAGCAGATTCTGGAAAAGGAGATGCAACGCCTGGCGGTACACAGTGTCAGTCTGGCGGCGCTGGTGGAAGAAATGAAGGCCCCCTCTCCCGAGGCCCTGTATCAGTCCATTGGTGAAGGTGAAGTGAGCAGCGCCCAGATCAGCGCTGCCATTTTGCGCCGGGCACGGCCGCAGGAACTGCCCTCACCGGTTCCCAGGCGCGTCACCACGCCACCCAAGGGCGGTGTTACCGTGGCCGGCATTGGCGATCTGCTTTCCAACAT
>JBJHDG010000058.1:0-10763 GCA_050486425.1 Pseudomonadales bacterium
GCCTGGGCCTGGGCCTGGGCTGCACAGAGTGCTGGACCCAGCCTCCCTGGCAGCGCAAAATCTGTCCGCCCAATTTTTCCCCCCTGCACTGCCGCACTGGCAGCCTGGCAGGGAATTCAATAGGAGGAAGTCATGAAATTACGTAATGTCGTGCTGGTGGACGGCGCCCGCTCCGCATTTGCCCGGGGTGGCCGCGGCAAGCTGGTAGCCACCCGGCTGGACGAAGCTGGTGCCCAGGTACTGCGGGGCCTGCTCAACAAGCACCCAAAAGTGAAAGACACCATGATCCAGGACATCGGCCTGGGCAACGTGGGCGGCAGCGGCGAATTTGTCGGCCTGGCCCATGTGGCACGCCTGGCTGGCCTACCCATGGAAACCTGCTCCTTTAACACCAACCGTCAGTGCGGCTCCTCCATGGATACCCTGCACCGTATCGCCCAGGCCATCATGGTGGGCTCTATCGACTGCGGTATCGCCCTGGGTATCGAGCGCATGGGCGCCAGCCTGGGCGGCGGCGGTGGCCGCACCCAGCCCACCCGCATCACCCAATTCAACCGGCGCGCCCTGGAAATGACGCCGGAGCAAATGAAGATGGCCCCGGATCACAATGACTATTTCTCCGTGCCCTTCCCCGACTACATCCTGAAATCACCACCGCTGCTATCCATGACCCAGACGGCGCAGAACGTCGCCGAAACCTATGGTCTGACCCGGGAAGAACTGGATCAGTTTGCCGCCGAGAGCCACCAGAAAACCGCCGCGGCCCAGGCCAAAGGCATCTACAAAGACGAGATCATTCCCCTGGAAGTGGAAGATCCGGTATTTGACGCCGACCGTAACTGGGTGGAAGCCGAAACCGGCCCGAAGATCACCTTTGATCAGGACGAGTGCGTACGCGCCAATACCACGGTGGAAACCCTGGCCGGCCTGAACCCGGTAAAAGGCATCGTCAGCTATGGCGAAAAAGAACTGCTCATCACCGCCGGCAACTCCTGCCCCACCAATGATGGCGTCACGGCGGCGCTGCTGATGAGTGAAGAAATGGCGCTCGCCCTGGGCCTGGAGCCGTTGGCACGCATCATCGGCATGGCCGTGGGCGGTGTGAAGCCTCAGCTCATGGGCATCGGCCCCATCGTGTCCACCAAGATGGCGCTGCGCATGGCCGGCATTGACGCCAGCCAGATCGAGCGTACCGAGTTCAACGAAGCCTTCGCTGCCCAGGCACTGCCTTCCATCAAGGACATTGGCCTGAACCGGGCCCAGGTCAACGTCAACGGCGGCTCCATTGCCATCGGCCACCCCCTGGGTGCCACCGGTGCGCGCCTGGTTACCACCGTGGCCAAGGAACTGCGCCGCAGTGGCACCAAGTATGGTTTGGCAACTCAGTGCATTGGTGCCGGCATGGGCATCAGCACCATCGTGGAAGCGCTGAACTAAGCGTTGCCAGGACCATTGCAGGGACGCAGCGCCGGCCTTGAGCCGGCGCTGTTTTATCTGCATGCAATCCCATGACCACCAGTCCGCGCTCGACACGTCTGCTGACTATGCGCCAGTGCCTTGGCTTGTTCGGGGCGCTGCTCGCACTGATCCCAGCCGCTGCGGCTGCCGAGCCAGCACCAGCCTGCACCGAACTGCACGGCTTGGATGCCGACGCCCTGGCTGCATTCAGCTTTACCGAAAGTGTTGAGAGCGCCCAATTGCTGGCGCCGGAAACGCGCTTCCAGATTGGTGAAATACGCGTTCTGCGCCAACCAATTTTCAATCCCAATCTGCCCACAGAACGTAATCTGTTGTTCCGTAGCGCAAACCGCTTGCATCGCACCACCAGCGAACAGGCAGTACGCAATCTGCTGCTGTTTGCCCCGGGTGACGAAATCAGTGTGCGCCTGCTGCTGGCGTCCGAACGCAACCTGCGCCAGCAGCCCTATCTGTATGACGCCCGCGTGTTACCGCGCCGCCGCTGTGGTGATCAGGTGGACATAGATGTCATCACCAGGGACGTCTGGACGCTGAATCCCCGCGCCCGCTTCAGCCGCAGCGGTGGTGACAACAAATACGGCTTCGGTATCAGCGATCCCAATGTCCTGGGCACCGGCAAGAATCTGTCCGTGGGTTTTGAACGCGACCAGGATCGCAGCGGCGTCACCTTCTACTACCGGGATCTGAATCTGCTGCGCTCGGACTGGGCGCTGCGTGCTCAGGCCACGGACAACGATGATGGTGACGTTTATGGTTTTGAATTGATCAAACCGTTTTTGGATCTGGAAACCACCCATACCCTGGGCATCAGCGCTGAGCGGGCGCGTTACGATCAGGGTCTGTATGCCTTCCGCCAACCCCTGGCGGAGTTCCGGCGGGAAAGCCGGCGCCTGCGCCTGTTGGCCGGACGCGCTTATCCACTGACCAGCACCAGCACCTGGCGTTGGGAGGCCGGCGCCCATTACCGGGACGAGCTGTTCTTCCCCCTGCCAGATGCACCTGCTGCGCCGCTGCCAGCCGATCGGCGGCAGATCTATCCCTGGCTGGCCTTGAGTCACTACCACGATGCCTTTGTCACCACCAGCAACCTGGATCGCATCGCCCGCACCGAGGACATCTTCCTTGGCAGCCTGATCCGCACGGAACTGGGGTTTGC
This sequence comes from Pseudomonadales bacterium, assembly GCA_050486425.1. Classification (GTDB taxonomy): domain Bacteria; phylum Pseudomonadota; class Gammaproteobacteria; order Pseudomonadales; family Azotimanducaceae; genus SKXG01. The sequence goes on from JBJHDG010000058.1 coordinate 2,636, forward strand.
ACATCCGGCGTTTGGTAGCGACGATCGCCGCTGGCTGTGGCTTACCGAGTACCAGCAGGCATGGCTGCCCAATGGCAAGGCGCAGGATCCGACCGCTGCCCTGAGACAACTGCTGACCTGGTCGGTGAATCTTGGCGGGCAATGGTCGCTGACCCAGGGTCGCAGCGAGGCGCTGTTACTGGAATCACGCCTGGACTACCACTGGCGCCAACATGCGCGCTGGGGTTTTCATGCCAGCCTGCAAGGCAGCTACCTGCGTAATCCATTTCCCGAGCAACAGCTGCTGCTGTCTGGCGATACCGGCCTGCGCGGTTATCCCAACCGCTATCAACCCGGCGACCGCCTGCTGTTGCTGTCGTTGGAAGAGCGCTACTACACGAATATCTATCCCTGGCAGTTGTTCCGGCTCGGTGGCGCCCTGTTTCTTGATGTGGGTCGGGCCTGGTTTCCCGGCGCCGACCACAGCACCGACCAGGGCACGGGCACCCTGAGCAATCTGGGCTTGGGGCTGCGCTTTGAATCCACCCGCACCCGCCGCGACCGGGTGGGCCACCTGGATCTGGCCTTTCCGCTGCGGGACACACCCGGCGCCCGTTCGCGGCAGATCAGCCTGTCGGGACGCCAGAGCTTTTAGCGCCATTCTCGTAAGGCCTATCCTTCCAGCGCTACCCAGCGTTCCAACGCCTGCTCCAGGTCAGCTTCCGCCGCCGCCAGCTGGGCCTGCAGTGCGCTCACCTGTGCCCCGGCATCGGCCTGCTGATACAGCGCCGGTGCTGCCAGCGCCTGCTGCAGCGCTGCAATCTGCGCTTCCAGCGTTGCCAGTCGTGCCGGCAAATGGGTCAGCTCCTGCTGCTCCTTGTAACTGAGTTTGCGTTTGCTGCCTGTGGCCTGCGCTGCACCTGCCGCAGTTTGCGCCTGTGGTACAGCCGCAAGTGCCGGCGCCGTTGGCGGGGTCGGGCGCTGCCGCAACCAGTCGCTATAGCCCCCCACGTACTCAGCAACCCGGCCGTCGTCAGCCAGTACCAGGGTGCTGGTGGCAACCCGGTCGATAAAGGCCCGGTCATGGCTCACCAAGAGCAGGGTGCCGGGATACTCCAACAACTGCTCTTCCAACAGTTCCAGGGTTTCCATGTCCAGGTCATTGGTGGGCTCATCCAGCACCAGCAGGTTGGAGGGCTGGGCGAAGAGGCGTGCCAGCAGCAGGCGCGCCCGCTCACCACCGGAGAGCGCTGCCACTTCTGAACGAGCCCGGGCCGGGGTAAACAGATAGTCCTGCAGATAGCCCATGATGTGGCGCCGCACCCCACCGATCTCCACAAAGTCGCGCCCATCGGCCACCACATCCTGCACCCTGGCCTGTTCGTCCAGGGCCGCACGGTGCTGATCGAAGTAGGCGATTTCCAGACGTGTGCCCAAACGAACCTCGCCCTGTTGTGGCGCCAACTCTCCCGTGAGCAGGCGCAGCAACGTGGTCTTGCCGGCGCCATTGGGGCCCAGTACGGCCACCCGGTCGCCGCGCTGGATGAGCGTGGAGAATTCCCGCAGCAGGGGCATCGCGCCATACCCAAAGCTGACATCCCGTACTTCGCACACCAACTGCCCGGAGCGTGCCGCGGCCTGCAGCTGCACATTGGCCTCGGCCTGGCGCACCAGACGCGCACCGCGCGCCTGGCGCAGCTGCAGCAGTCGCTTCACGCGCCCCTGATTGCGGGTACGGCGGGCTTCAATACCCTGCCGGATCCAGGCTTCCTCTGCGGCCAGGCGTCGATCAAACAGCGCCTCGGCCTGAGCCTCGGCTGCCAGTCGCTCCTCCCGCCGCCGCAGATAGTTCGCATAGTCTCCCGGCCAGCTACTGAGCTGGCCCAGGTCCAGCTCCAGAATGCGGGTGGCCATGGCCTGCAAGAAAGCCCGGTCATGGGTGGTGAACAGGATGGCGCCGGCAAAGGCGCTCAGAGCGCCCTCCAGCCACTCAATGCTCTGGATATCCAGATGGTTGGTGGGCTCATCCAACAGCAGCAGATCCGGCGCCTGCACCAGGGCCCGCGCCAGCAATACCCGCCGCTGCTGACCGCCGGAGAGTTGGGTGAACTCAGCCGCAGGTGCCAGCTGCAGCTGACTCAGTACCCGCTGCACACGGCTTTCCAGGGTCCAACCATCGGCCTGCTCAATCTGGGCCTGCAGGGCGCTAAGCACCGTCACATCGGCCCCCGCCTGCCCACTGAGCTGTTCATAGCGCAGCAGGGCCGCCGTCAGCTCGGGTACAGCGGCCCGCACCAGTGCCTGCACCTGCCCTTCAAGTCCCGCTGGCACCTGCTGCGGCAAGGCCGCGATACGCACACCAGTGCCCACCAGGATCCGCCCAGCATCCGGCTGTTGCTGCCCCAGCAACAACCGCAACAGGCTGGTCTTGCCCGCACCATTACGCCCCAGCAGACACACCCGCTCGCCCGCCGCAATTTCCATATTGGCCTGGCGCAGCAGGGGCACAGCACCAAAACTCAAACTCACATCCTGCAACCGGACAAGACTCATACAAAACCTTTCTGCGCCACGCAGCACATTTCCAAAAGCAAACTAGACTCAAATAAGAAATTTCCAACTGCCGCCCGCTGCCTACCTGCGGACGGTCCGGGTCCTATGCAACAAAGTGGATCAGCCTATGGACAGCACTGACAGCGGCCGCGAATACCAGATCAACGACAACGAGTTTCTGGTGTTGGTGTCTGACAAAGCCGGTAACTTCATCTACGCCAACCCTGCTTACCTGGCCGCCAGCGGCTACAGCTGGAACGAGCTCAAAGGCACCATGACGGCAAAAATGTTGCACAAGGATACCCCGCCCCAGGTATCCGTGGACATGGTCAACAGCATCATCGGCAAGAAACCCTGGACCGGCATCATCAAGAACAAACGCAAAAACGGTGATCATTACTGGCTGCGTCTGAATATCTCTCCTCTGTTTTCCAACGGCGAATATGCCGGCGCCCTGTTAGTACACAGCAAGGCAGACCCGGAAGAATTGCGCCGTATGCAACCCCTGTATCGGGAAATGTCACAGAACCCGAAGGGCAAACTGCAACTCTGGAATGGCGCGCCCATCCGTATGAACCTGCTGGGCAAGCTCAGGGTGAAAACAGCCAAATATGGCTTGAACAATCTTATCTGGGGCGGTATGGGCCTGTTGAACCTGCTCGCCTTGGGCTGCCTGATCAGTGTCACTACAAGCTTTGGTCTGGGCTTTTGGCTGGCCCTGACAATGTTCGCCGCTGCCAGCGGACTGCTGGGCGCGCATATGTCCAGCACCGTGGTGCAACCCTTAAGAGAAGCCGTTGCCTACGCCAACAGTGTGGCAGCGGGCGATCTCAGCAAACAAATCATCAATCCCCGCAGTGATGAGATCGGCAGCCTGATCCGCGCCTTGGGGCAGATGACCATGAACATGCGCGCCACTGTGGTAGATGTGCGGGAAGGCGTGGATCTGATGCGGCAGGCGACCAGCCACATTGCGCGCGGCACACAGGATTTGTCCAAGCGCACCGAACATCAAACCGGACACTTGCAAACCACGGCGGCGCTGATTGAACAGGTCACAGCAGCGGCAGAGCAGACCGCCAATGCCAGCCAGGAAGCCAGTCAGTACGCCGGTGCCGCTTCGCAAACGGCAGTAACCGGAGGCAAGGTGATCACGGATGTGGAAACCACGATGCAGGCCATTACCGAGTCCAGCAAACGCATCTCGGATATCATCGGTGTAATCGACAGCATCGCCTTCCAAACCAATATCCTGGCATTGAACGCTGCGGTGGAGGCCGCCCGCGCCGGCGAGCACGGTCGCGGCTTTGGTGTGGTGGCAGCAGAAGTGCGCAGCCTGGCACAACGCAGCGCCCAGTCGGCCCAGGAAATCCGCAATCTGATTCTGGAGAGCGTGAAAAAAGTCGATGGCGGCGCCAGTTTGGTTAGTAGCGCCGGCACCAGCATGCGGGATCTGGAAGCACAGGTACGACAAGTCACCGAGTTGGTACGCAGTATCGCGGATCGCGCCGGTGGCCAGTCCAGAGACATCAATCAGATCAATAACGGCGTCATGGAGCTGGAGCAGGTTACCGAGATCAATGCCGGCATGGTGGCCGAACATACGGCTGCCGCCGGCCAACTCAAGGAACAGGCCGCGCGACTGGCGGAAGCCGTGTCCGTGTTCAAGCTCACCCAGCAGGAAACCCAGGCGCTGTTCAGTTCTGTGAAAGCAACGGCCGAAGATGCCCGCAAGGCAGCGCTGAACCGAGCGGCCTGAACCGGGCCGCACTCCAGACGCAACTTGGTTTGGTGGCAGGACCTGGACGGCATACAATGGCGGGCATTGCCTTGGGCGGAGCCGGTATTGGACGCAGACATTCTTTCGCAGTTGGTTTGGATCAAGTGGCTGCTGGCCGGCCTCATTGTGCTCCTGGCCTGTAGCGGTGCAGTCACCGCCTTCGTCGTTCTGCGCATCTGGCAGACGCTGCAGGATCAATCCCAACCACCCTTCCACGAGCTGGCAGAGGACATCCTGCAACAGGGTCAGTATGAAGAGCTGCTGGCCCTGGCCGAGACCCGCTTCAAAGAATATCCGGGTGATCCTTATGGCTACTGGTATCACGCCAAAGCCAATTATCAACTGGGCAACCTGGATGCGGCGTTGCGCTCTTTACATCGGGTGTCTGATTTGCAGCCGGACTGGTCGGCGGCCTTTGTCATGCCCCTGGTGGAAGCCATCGAAGCCCGTGGTGGCCGGATTGCCAAACCCGAGCTGCGGGTCATTCATCCGCACCCAATCAAGGACGACGACAGACCGGAAGACGCCTAAGATTTCTGTGACCCGGCGCACAGACCCAGGGCGCCCGTCGTCGCAATTCCTCGGCAGTTTCGCGAACGAGATCTAAAATTCATGCATGGACCTCATTCGTATCCAGGCAGGCGAGCTGCAAGTCGGCAGCCAATTGGCATGGCCGGTCTACGACCAACGCCGGCGCCTGCTATTGCAGGAAGGCGCCACCATCGCCAGCGAGCGGCAACTGGAATCCCTGCAGCTGCGCGGCATGTACCGCGCCCCGGAAGGTACGTCCAGCAACACGCAACCACAGGGCTTGCAGCTGGATGACAATGCCACCGCCTTCGATCATCTGGATGACTTGATCAGGCGTACTGGCCTGGTGTTGCAACAGCTCAGCCAACAACGCACAGAGGCCGTGCCCAGGATTCAGCAGCTGGCGCAGCAGCTGCGGGCGCTCTATGAGCGCTGGCCCGACGCCTTACTGGGCGCCGTGCATCTGTGTCATGAACATCCTTATGTCAACTGTCATCCGGTGCATTGCGGCATCCTGACCTTGATGCTGGCCAAAGCCCTGGGCTATCCAGAAGCCCGCAGCCAGAGTCTGGTGGCAGCGGCACTGACCCAAAACCTGTCCATCCTGACATTGCAAACCAACCTGGTGGGACGCACGCAACCGCTGGAGGAGGCACAACTCTGTGCCATCCATGATCATCCAGAGCTGACAGCGCAGATGCTGCAGGCGTTGGGTGTGGCTGATGCCAGCTGGCTGCAGATCATCCAGCAACACCATGAAACGGCGACAGGTACTGGTTATCCGGCCGCGCTCAGTGGTGAGTCGGTCTGTGAGGAAGCCCAGATCCTGCATCTATGTGATCGCTACAGCGCCATGGTATCCGGCCGCAGCTATCGCGTCGGGCTGCGGCCGGGCGATGCCTTGAAACGCATCTATGTGGGGCGGCAACAGGAAGGCGATGAAGGCCTGCGCTTGCAGTTCATCCAGGAGTTGGGGGTGTACCCGCCCGGCGATTTCGTGGAACTCAACACCGGCGAGCTGGGCGTGGTGGTAAAACGCGGTGCCTCCAGCCTGACCCCCGTAGTGGCCACCTATCAGGCACCGCGGGGCGCGCTCTATCCCATGCCATTCAAACGCGACTGCGCCAGCCCCAACTATGAAATCCGACAGCATTGTGTGCCGGAATCCGGGCTGCACCTGAATCTGAACCTGCTCTGGAGCGTGCGTTAGGTGGCACTGGCGGGGCTCAGGAAGCCTTTTGGGAGAACCGCGCCGGCGACCCTCCCCACCGTGACCAGACATAGGCCAGCAGCCATAAGGGTATGGCCAGTAGCAGCGGCACAACCAGCTGCCACTGCAATGCGGGTTGCAACGCCAGCAGCGGCAGGGGTGCCAACCACCACCAGCCCAGCAGCCAGGGTAGGCTCAGCGCCAACGTCAGTAACAGGCACCAGATGAGCGGCAGCTGCCAACGATAGGCACGCCTGCCTTCTGCAGCAAAGGTCAAACTCAGCCACAGCAGGCGTGCCATCAGCAGCGCCGTGCCCAGGCTACTCACCAATAATGCCAGCTCCAGCCAGGACAGGTGCGCCGGCAAACTCAGCTTCCAACTCAGTTTCACCAGGGCACCAGAAGTCAGGGGTGCCCCCACCAGCACCAGCGCCGGCAGCCAAAGCAGCGCCCGCATCAACCCGGGCGCCCGCCGCGCCAGATCCACGCCGAGAAACAGGCAGGCCTTGGCCAAACCATGGTGGACGGCGAATAAACCCGCCAGCAGCATGTACAACGCCGCCTGGTCGGGCACCAGCAACGCCAAGGCCAGCAGCACCAGGAGCAGTCCCATCTGGCTGATACTGGAATAGGCCAACAGCACCTTGGCATTGTGTTGCCACAGCCCAACCAGCACGCCATAAGCAGCACCGGCCAATCCTGCCAGCAGCAGCCAGTGACCCGCCCAAGTGAAATCCGCGCTGCCCAGGGGCAACAGGCGTAACCAACCCACCAGACCGGCCTTGAGGATGACGCCACTGAGTACTGCGCTGGCAGCGACCGGCGCCTGGGGATGTGCCAGCGGCAGCCAGACATGCAGACCCAGCATGCCCATTTTCACGCCAAAGCCCAGCAGCAACAGACCCGTGATCCAATCTGCCTGCGATGCACCCGCAACCAGTTGCGGCCCCAGTGTCAGATCCGGATTACCCGCCGCCAGCCCCAGCAGCAGCAGACCGGCCAACAGACAGCCTTCGCCGAACAAGGCCATCATCAGATAGACCTTGCCGGCCCAAAAGTCCTCGGCCCGCCCCTGATGCACCACCAGCCCATAGGCGGCAAAGGTCATCAACGCATAAGCCGCGTAGAAGCTGGCACCGTCCAGGGTCAGCAACACGGAGCTGTTGCCACACCAGGTCAGCAGCCAAAAAAAGAAGAAACGCTGCTGTTGCTCAGGCGGCAGACTATGGCGGGCGTACAGACCAGCCAGGGTCCAAACCGGCACGGCCAGTAACAGCAGCATGCTGCCCAGGCTGTCCAGCCCCAATCGGGTGCCCAGCAGCAGCCAGGGCAGCGATACCCATTGCTCGCGCCAACCCAGCAACACCAGCGCTGTCAGCGGCACCCAGGGCGCCCAGGGCAACAGCCGCAGACCCAGTCGCGGCAACAACAGGCAGGGTGCCAGCAACACCGGCAATGCCGGCAGCAGCAGAAACAGCCAGTAGGCGGTCACCAGACCAACTCCAGGCCATATACCCGCAGGGCAATCAGCCGCACCCACTGCAACGGACTCCAGGGCATGGCCGCCAGCAGGCCGGCGCCCAACGCCAGGCTGGCGGTGATGAGCGTGGGCACCAGTAGCAGCGCTGGTGCTTCCCGGGCCTGAATACCGGGCGGTGCCGGACGAAACCAGGCCCGCCCCAGCAGCGGCAGGAAATAGGCGGCGTTCAAAAAGCTGCTGGCCACCAGCAATGCCACCACCCAGTATTCGCCGGCGGCCAGCCCGCCCAGTCCCAGGTACCATTTGCTGATAAACCCAGCCAGGGGCGGCAACCCGATCATGCCCAGGGCAGCCAGGCTGAAGGCTGCCATGGTGAGGGGCATGGCAGCGCCAGCACCATCCAGTTCGGTCACCCGCTTGCGGCCACCGTATTCAGCCAGATTGCCCGCACAGAAAAACAGCGTGATCTTCATCAGCCCCTGATGCACCAGATGTACCAAGCCGCCCACGGTTGCCAGCGGACTGCCGATACCTACCCCCAGTGCGATATAGGACACCTGACTCACCGTGGACCAGGCCAACCGCTGTTTCAGAT
>JBJHDG010000059.1:0-10723 GCA_050486425.1 Pseudomonadales bacterium
ATATGTGCGTACGCAGATTGGGGTCATTTTTTTTGAGGGTATCGCCGGTGCGATCTTCATGGTAAGCAACATACAGCTCGGCTTCTTTTTCCAACAGGCCGAAGCGTTGGTAGGTGCCGGCTGCTTCCCGAATGCGCTCATCATCCCCCAGCTGGTAGCCAAAGAAAATTACGCAGTTGATGAGAACAAGCAGCAGCGTGACGACAGGTGGCCGTCGCCAATCCGGCTTGTTCTCAATCGGGATGATGAGCATGGCGTTAGTTTACGTGGGTGGTGATGTTCAGCCAGCGCTCCACATCGTTGCGGTTGTACAGAGTCATATACTCGAGGTTGCGTGGCTCGACAGGGCGGGCGCTGGCCACAAAGCGGGTCTGTTGACCATTCAGACTGCGCACGATAAAACGGCGAAAATTCTCCACTGTGGTTTCCGACGGGTTCATTGGCGTGGTTTGGAAGTAGGTGCGGAAACGATCCATCAAACCCATCAAAATGTCGTCATGGTCGGACCCATCAGCATCGCCGCAGTGTTTCAGCAGCCGGGTGAAGTAGCCTCGATCGACAATTTCCAGCTCGGCGCCGTGCAGCATTTGGTAGTTTCTGGCATCTGCCAATGAGTAAACATCCAGTCTGGGCATGGTGTTTTCCAGGGTCAGCTTGAGATCGGCGGCGCCTTGTTGGCGGGCGGCGATATACTGGGAAAGTACTCGGCGCTCTTTGTCGTAGGTGTAGCCCAGCTGCAGGCTGACGTTGACCTCGTCATACCCTAATAGATATTGCTGGCTCGCCAGCTTTGAGACCCGCACGGGGCAGTCGGATCTGTAGGCGGCGACCATGGCCACGGGATCATCGGCGTAGATAGCATCATCCAGGGCTTGCAGCAGTTTGCCATTGGCATTCAGCCGCAAACCTTTCACCTGCATGGAGAAGCGTTCAGGAATGTTATTGCTCTCGATATTTTTACGCAGGTTCAGCGTGTACCACATATCCGGCAGCGTGATGGAAATCTCATCAATCAGGATCTGGTCATCGATGTCACGGGGATAAATCCGCACCTTGGTAATGCCAATATTGCCATCAATCGAAGAAGTAGCCCTATCGAACTCGATGTCCGCCAGGGGGTACATGGCCTGTGCAATAAAGGTGGCAACCCCCTTCACATGGAGATGCAGGTATATCTTCGCACCCAGATACAAGACGATGGGCAGGGCAAGAATAAAGATCAGTTTTCCTTTCATGGAGCTGGCTCCGTTGGCGTTTGGGACTATCCATGCAACCTGCTGAGGGCGCAGCGGCAGCGTTCGGGCGCGATTGATATCATATATCCGCACGGCATCTTATGTTGATTTTGTAGTCGGACTGGTGCGCTGTGGTATTCTGCCGGCCGCCTGCCAGGGTGCCAAGCCGTCAGGCGACTGAACTTGATTTTTTCCTGCTGGAGTGATTATGGCCAAGGGTGGCCTCAGGTTTCTTGCCCGCACCACTTGGTCCACGGACAGTCGGCAGTTTTTGCTGGGTGTGCTGGGCTATCTGCTGCGCGGTGGCCCTCTCTTTGCGGGTGGGCAGCAGCCCGCAGGCGGGCATCAGGTGCCCACAGACGCGTTCGGTATCTGCGTGGCCACAGCTGAAGATCCTGCCGTTGATGACTATGTGTTGGCACGTCTGCGCGAGCTGGGCATCAACAATGTCCGGCTCAGTTTCGCTTATAGCGCTTTCGGCGGTCCCAGCGAGCGTTTGCTGCAGCGCCTGCTGGCGGAGCAGTTCCAGGTGCTGCTAAGCCTGGTGCAGCCCCTGGAGGCTGCCGCGCGCATGCCAGGGGGCAGTGCGCAGGCCGATTGGGAGGCCTTTGTCGCCCGGGTGCTGGCAGCCTATGGCAGCCAGGTCAGCGCACTGGAGATTGGCGCCACCGTCAATCGTCAGCGCTGGGCCGGCTACAGCCTGGATGGTTTTCTTGCTGCCTGGGAGACTGCTGCCAGGTTGGTGCGTGCGGCAGGTGTTCGCCTGGCCGGGCCGAACATCAGTGATTTTGAGCCGCTGTACACAGTGGGGCTGTTGCAGGCGCTGGCGCGCAAACAACAGTTGCCGGATAGCTATACCAACAACCTGTTTGTGGAGCGGGCCATAGAGCCTGAGCGCTATGACCGCCGCGTATTGGGGCGGCTGGTTGGCTCCATGATCAAGTACAACCTGGTAAAGAAAGCGCGGCACTTGCAACGGCTGGCGGCCCGCCATGATATCCATAGCTTCTGGAACACCTATGTGGCCTGGACCCTACCACGCATCGCCCGGCGCTTGCCCAATACGGAAGACAAGATGGCGGATTATCTGGCCCGATATCTGGTCTTGGCAGCAGCCAGTGGCGCCATGGCCAAAACCTACTGGGGGCCGCTGATCAGCGCTCGGGAAGGGCTGATTGATGATCCCCAGGCACCGAATCCCCTGGAGGAGCTGGTTACCTGGTACCACGGTGTTGCCGGGCCGGCGCCGGCATTCAGGATCAGGCCCGGCTTTAACGCCTTGCGCCAGGTGGTGAGCCTGTTGCCCGGCAGTCGTTACCTGGGCGCGTTGAGCACTACCCAGGATTTGGAAGTACATGCTTTTATCCAGGGCCAAACCTGTATCCATGTGCTCTGGACCATGAATGCACAAGTGGCACTGCTCTCGGCGTTGTATCCGGATGGTGCCCATGAGCGTGCACGCAGCTATAACAGGGATGGGGAGTTGTTGCCACGGGCACCCTTGTTGATCCGGGAATCGCCCTGTTATCTGCTGTGGGATCAGCCGCAATCTCCGCCGGTGGATCCAGCCGCAGCGCTTTTGCCGGGTGTGGCGGTGAGCTGGTTGGATCCCGACGTTAGCTACTTCCCTTTTGCGGAACCCGCGGCCCAGCCGCGCTGGCGCGGCCTGATTGCTGCGGGCAGCGCGCAGGAGGCGGCATTATTGGCAACAGCGTTGCACCCGGACCGCATCATGCAGGTGGCGCCCCAAGGTACGCTGCGACGCGCCAGAAATGCCATTTGGAAGGTGGCAGACCCGCGGGATCCCCAGCGCCTGCTGGTGATCAAGCAGCCGGTGAAGCTGCGCTTGCATAAACGGCTTCTGGAGCGGTTTAAACCTTCGAAAGCGCTGCGCAGTTGGAGTGGGGCCATGGAATTGCTGCGGCTCGGCATTCCTACGCCGCGCCCGGTGGCCTACTTCGAGCGTGCCGATGGGCCAGGACTGACGGAAAACTGGTACGTTTGTGAATACGCCGCAGAGCCCATGTCGGCGCGGGAATTTTTTGCGGCCTATGCGACCGGTGCACAGGTGCATAAGGGATACAGCCTGGAAGCCTTTTTGCAGGCGCTGGTGCCCTTTGTTGCCAATATGCACGGGCGCGGAATCTTTTTCCGGGATCTGTCCGGCGGCAATGTGCTGGTGATGGAACGGGACGGGAAACTGGAGTTCTCCCTGATCGATACTGCCCGCTTGCATGCCTCTTATGACAGCTTGACGCTTGGGCAACGGTTGTCTGATCTGAAACGGCTGTGCCATAAGCTGCATTGGGCAGGCCGTGAGCGGTTTTTGACGCTGTATTTTGGTGATGCCAACCGTGCCTTGGGTATGCGCCAGCGCCTGCCGTTTTACCTCTACGACCTGAAGGCGGCCATCAAGCGCAAGCTGCGTGGCTGAAGTCGGTTCAGTCGCTGTCGTTCTTGCGCCGCCGGCCCACGATTTCAAACACCAGGCCAGAGACCGGATGCAATCGGGTCACCCGGAAAATCAATCCACTCATGGACATGGGGCGGGCGCGGCGCACTTCTTTCAGGCGCGGCAAAAAGCCGATGGCCACCGTGAGGCGCGCCAGCATGGAAACGGCGAACACGCCATACAGGGGCGTCAGCCAGTGCCAGGTAAAATCACCCCAGTGCAGGCTTGCTGGCAGATGGGTGCCCAGATAAGCACCCAGACTGGCGCCTATAAATACGGCTGTTGCTGCAATGACATGATGTACGGCCATGAGCGTGGCGCGCTTGTCCGCGGGGGTCAGATCGTAGACGAAGTTGCTGGCACTCAGGGTAAACCCGGCCCAGACCAGGCCGGAGAGCATTTGTACGCCCAGCAGGTAGACAAAATGCGTTGAGATGAGCCAGAGCCCGGGCAGAAAGGGAATGATCAGGCCCGTGGTAATCAGTATCAGCCGGTTCCCGAACAAATCCGACAAGCGACCCCAGCGATTCAGGGTTAAAAACTGCACGCACACCGATGCGACCGTATTCAACATGAACTGCAGGTAACTGAACTGCAGATCACGCAGCAGATAGAGCGTGAAAAAGGGTGACGCAATGGCCACCGCGCATTGCATGCTCGCGTGAAAGAGGCTGAATTTCAGCAGCCCGGTGTGCCTCAGGCCTTGCCACAGATCCAGGTGCCAGGGTGCTTCCAACGCGGCCACATGGCCGGGTGGGTCATGCATTTGTGACAGATGCCAGGCGGATGCCAGGCGAAACAGCAGGGCCAGGGTGAAGATGCAGACAAATCCCCAGTAGGTCAGGCCCAGGCCATCGAACAGTTGCAGGCTCAGGCCGGCCCCAATCAACGCGCTGAAACTGGCGATGCTGGAGAGCCGGGTACGCAAGGCGAAGAAACGGCCACGCCTTTGTTGCGGTACCAGATCACCCATCAGACTGCCCCATTGGGGTGACGCCAGATTGGGCCCGCAGTAGTAGAGAATGGCGCAGGCGATCAGTGCCGGAACGGCGAACTCAGGAATCAGTAGCGGCAACCAGGCCAAGGGAATCAACGCCATGGCCTGCAAGCTGGCGCCGCTCACAATGATCAGGCGGCGCTGCCCAGTCTTGCGCCCAAGCCAGGCAGAGACCAGTTGCATGAAGGATGCCAGCAGTGGCGGTACGGATGCCAGCAACCCGATCTGGGCCGTGCTGGCGCGCAGAAACACCGCAAAGGCGGAGAAATAACTTTCTGCGCCGCCCACCATGGCCGAAAAGTACACGCCATCCCGCAGCGAATGCCGCAGTGATCCTTCGACCACAGGGTCCTTGGCGAACCTGGATCTGGCTTTGGCCAGGGTTATTCCTCCGTGACCATGCTGGCAATGCGCGCCGCCAATGCTTCCGCTTCCGCATCACGGCCAGTGGCGCGGTACAAAGCTTGCAGACGCTGCAAGGTGGTAAGTTGATTGGGATGATCTACACCTTCCACGGTTTCCCGTAACGCCAATGCCCGCAGCAGCAGGCGCTCGGCGCTTTCGAAACGGCCCTCCAACAAATGCAGCACCCCCAGGTTGCCCAACGCCCAGACAGCACCTGGGTGCTCAGTATCCACTGCTTCCCAGAGCGCGATCAGGCGTTGGTAGTACTGTTCGGCTTCTGCCAAGCGGCCCTGATGGTGGGTAAGCCAAGCCAGGCCAGTCAGCGTCGGATCCAGCGGTGGTGCGTCTTCGGTTTCATGTTGTTGCCAGATAGCCAGTGCGCGCAGATAGGCCGCTTCTGCAGCTATCGGTTGCTCAAGGCGGCGGTAGAGCATGCCCAATGTGTTGAGGTCGTTGCGCAGCACCATGGCGTCCATGCCTTGGGTGCGTTCGCGTACTGCCAAGGCCTGGGTGTAGTAATCCACCGCTTCGGGCAGGGCTTCCTGCAACAGTGCCAGCATGCCCAGGGTTTCCAGTGTCAGTGCCGTGGCCTCGTGCCACTGCCCAACATCCGCCAGCACCAGTGTCAGCGCAGATTCGGCGTCGCGCTGCGCGGCCACCAAGTCGCCTTCCTCACGTAGTGCATTAATGTTGGTCATGAGTTGCTGCCAGGATTCACTGGGCTGCGGCAGGGGCGGTGCTGCTTGAGGCGCCGGCATGGGTTCCAGTGGCCGGCTGGCACAGGCGCAGAGCAGCAGGCTGCAATAAAACAGAACAAGCAATCTTGGCAAAATCTTCTCCAGCAATAGGGTGGGCACAGCAGCTGGGGATTGGCTACCCGCCACAGGCTGTGCAGTATAGCGAGGATGAATGAGCACAGTCAGGTAAACCTTGTGGATACAAGTGCTGGACAGCAGATGCTGGCGCATGGCCGCCTGCTGGTGCTTGCGCTGCTGGGTAATCTACTGTTGCTGCCGGTACTGTGTCTGCTGCGCTTGCGGGGATGGCAACCCGTGGCGACCGGCGTAACACTAACGGCGGCACAAGCGCCGCACCTTCATGCCCAAGTCAACCAACTGCGGCGCCAGTTGGGTCTGCCGGCCATGACCATTCTGGTGACGCCGGCGGCAAACAGTCGGTTGTGGGAGTTACCCCGGGCCTGTTGTTTTCTTCGGCCAGGGTGGCAACTGCAGTTGGGCATTGTCGAGATGCAGTCGCTGCCATTGGAGGTCTGGCGGGCCCAATTGTTGTTGGAACTGGGATTGTTTCAACGCCGTTGGCAGCCTGACATGCGCCTGAGAGCCTGGTTATGCCGGATACCGCGCCGCTGGCAGCTGTTGCTCGTGGATTCGCCCGCGCACAGGTTGCCGTCCTGGCTGCAGGAGGCACTCACTCGCTGGCAAGATTGGTTGGAAACGGCTGCGGAGAGCATCCGGCCGCGGCAAGCGCGACAGGCTGCAGTCTGGGCGCACCGCCTCACCTCGGGTGATGCCCTGCGCCAAGCGCGCCAGTTGCAGCAGCTTGGCAGTCGTCCGGCCCTTGCAAACGCTGCGGCCAATGAACTCTTGGGGGACGCCTTGGTGCCCCTGTTGGCGCATTTTGCTGATCTACGGCACAAGCGTCCTGCGGTTGGTTTTTCCGAGCGTTTTGCCCGCCGCCAGGCGGCGCGTCAGTACCTGACCACACTGGATGCCCGGGTCGGTGCAGGCAAGGTGTTGACGCGGCAGCAAGCCTATGACCGCGCTTATCTAACGGATACGGTGGGTGGTGATGCACAGGGTGCGCTGGTGCAATTTCAGCGCTTGCATGCGCTGCAACCCGATGATGCCTGGCTATGTTTGCAACTGGGCAAACGTCTGCTGGTCCGGGGTGATGCCGCCGGGGTTGCGCTGCTGAAAAAAGCGGCGCAAAAGGATCCGACGCAGCAGGCAGAGATCAGCCGGCGCCTGCAGCAATATTTTCAGCCGCGCCAGGATCTCTAGCCAGCCTTGGCTTTTGGTTTGGGTGGTTCGATCTGCAGTAGACTGATCAAAGGCGCGCGCTTGCGGCCTGGCAGCAGATCTTCCAGGTTGTATTGGTTCAGCACATTACAGAAGGCGTCCAGCGCCTCCGCAAGTACGTGCTTCAAGCGACAGGCGGGCGTGATGACGCAGCGATTGTCTGCGGAAAAACATTCCACCAGCGCCATGTCTTGTTCGGTGCTGCGTATTAATTCGCCGATATTGATACGGTCGGCTGGTTTGCCCAAGCGAATGCCGCCATTCTTGCCGCGCACGGTTTCCAGGTAGCCGGAAATGTTCAGTTCATGCACCACCTTCATCAGGTGGTTCTTGGAAATCTTGTAGCTTTGCGCGATCTCTCGAATGGTACATAGGCGCTCACCGTGCAGGGCCACATAAATCAGTACGCGCAGTGAGTAGTCAGTGTATTTGGTCAGGCGCATGCAGGCTCCACGTCAACCAGGGCGTCCATCCGCCCTGGGTTGACTAAGTATAAAGAAATAACGCACGAGAAATAATCCAAATGCCAGGCTCCAGAACAGTGCGCTCAAGGTCAGGCCGGCACCGTACGGCAGCCAGTTCAGGGCAGTTGCCAAACGCAGGGTCGCGGCTGCCAGGACGCTGTAATAAATCCATTGCCCGCCGCGCACCAGTTGCAACGGTCGTCCGGTATGGCCCATGGCAACCCGGGTCATGACACCCAGGATCAGCGTGCCGGCGGCGCCGGCACCGATGGCGTGCATCCACAGGAATGGATTGAGTCCGGTCAGTGGGGTGAGGGCTTTTAAGAGCAATCCGAGCACGATCCAGGCGTAGCCCAGGTGCAGAATCCACAGCAGCGGTTCGGACCTGACTTGCCAGCCGCGCCAACCCAACAGGCGCGCGCCATTGCTGGCCGCCGCCAGCAGCGCCGCGGCAGCACTGGCGACAGGCAGCAGCAGGTCCACCACCAGCATCAGCACAATACTGCTGATAGCCAGCAGATCCAGGGTCGGCCATTGCCGGATCTGTGCCGGATTGGCACCACGTTGGCGCAGCCAGTTGGCACTGAAGTTGGGTGTGATGCGGCCGGCGATGATCACCATCAGCAAGGTCAGCAGGGTGATTGCCAGCAGCTCGCCCAGGGCTGCGCTCTGGGTCAGGCCGATAAACTGCAGATGTAGCAGCAGGTTGGCGCTGGCCAACATCAGCAGTACCAGCACCAGGGGATAATTGCGCTTGTTGCCGGCACGTAGCAGCACGGTCCCGGCATACAGCGCCAGGGCCAGCAGAAATGGCATATCCAGCACCAGCACCAGCAGGGGTGGCAGCAGGGCGCTGCCCCAGAACGCCAGACGTCCCGCAAGCCAGAGCAGCACCAACAGGCCCAGCGTTGCACCCTGCGGGGGCCGGGTGCCGGTCCAGTTCGCCATGGCGGTGAGCAAAAAGCCGGCAATGGCGGCGGGTACCATCCCAAAAAGCAATTCATGGGCGTGCCAGTGCAGCGCCAGGGCGCCACCGGGAAGGGGCCAGTCCAGCAGCAAAAACATGGGCCAGGGCAATAGCACCAGGGCCCCGTAAAGCCCGGTGAGGACAAAGAAGATGCGGAACGGATAGGCCAGCAGGCGGATTGCGATGGCGGTACTCATGCCCGGGTGGTCCTGGGCGTCGGACGGGTCCAGATAAAACTGCCCACGCCAAGAAACAGCAGGGCGGTGAAAGCCAGTACCAAGCCATGCGCCTGCACCAGGATCAGGATCAGCCAGCTGCAGGCCATGGCGCCCAGGGCCATGCGTTTGGCGACTGCGGGGATGGCGCGTTCACGGCGCCAGTTGCGCAGCAGGGGGCCGAACTGTGGGTGGCGGTGCAGCCAGATATTCAGCCGCCGCGAGCCCCGGGGGGCTGCCCAGGCGGCTACCAGCAAAAAGGGTGTGGTGGGTAGTACGGGCAGCACCACCCCGGCAGCGCCCAGGCCCACACAGCCGTAGGCCAGGCACAGATAAGGCAGGCGTTGCAGGATGGAACTTGTGGGCCGCATCAGGCGCCTCCAGTCTTAAATATACATCCTATATGAATCTTAGTGCTGGGTGTCGAGCGGGGTCACTAAGGGAAAGGCACGGTTTGGCGCGGATCCTTTTCGGATATCAGGGCTGGAGTCTGCCGGACAGCTGCCTATAATCAGCCGCCTTACCGCAGTCACTGCGCTCAGCCCAGAGGAAATTGCATGTTGTCAGCCCTGGAAGCCTTGGAACGCCTGCAGGCTGGCAACCGCCGTTTTGCCACCAATGATTGCAATCTCAATGCTGCCGTCAATCAGAGCCGGCGGGAACAGCTGGCTGATGGGCAGGAGCCGTTTGCAGTGATTCTGGGTTGTTCCGATTCCCGGGTGCCAGCGGAAATTGTGTTCGATCAGGGGCTGGGTGATCTGTTCGTGATCCGGGTCGCCGGCAACATAGTTGCGCCGTCCCAGATCGGCAGTGTGGAGTTTGCGGTGGAACGGTTTGGCACACGCCTGGTGGTGGTGCTGGGCCATTCCTGTTGCGGCGCCATCCAGGCGACCCTGGATGAACTGGCACGTCCCAGCCAGGATCAGTCCCGCAATCTGCGCTCCATCGTGGATCGGGTAAGGCCTTCGGTGGAACCGCTGCTCAGCACGGCGCTACGGGATGACCGGGAGGCGCTGGTGCACAAGGCCGTGCGCGCCAATATCCGGGCTTCAGCCAATCAGCTGCGTCATGGTTCCGAGATTCTGGAGCAACTGGTGCTCAAAGACGGGCTGCTGGTGGTGGGTGCGGAGTATTCCCTGGAAACCGGAGAAGTGGATTTCTTCGACGGTCTACCGCAGCGACCCGGGCACCTGGGTTGATCGGGCGCGCTTGCGCAGAATCACCACGGCGCGTTGCGAGTCCTTGCCGTATCTGGCCATACCAGCGAATTCCTTTTTCAGAATCGGCATATTGATGCTGTCGATGCGGGCCTTGTTTTCGTCGTGATCCACAAAGGGATCATGCACATACACAAATTTTTCATCGAAACCCGTGATCACCACCCAATGTGGTGAACGTTTCTGGTAGATGCGCCAGGATGAAATCATCACCAGCGGAATCGCACCTTCGTCAAAGGCCGCCTGCAGCTCATCCATGGCGATGGCACCCTGGTGGACGGGAATATTCAGCGCGCTGATTTCGTCGAGAAAGTCCTCTTGTACCAGACGGATCACATCTTTCTTTTCCAGATCACGCACTGAATCCACGAACAGGCTGGCATCGCCGGCATTGGTCCAGACTTCCACATCAAAACCGCGATGGTAGGCCGACAACGCCAGGCCATAGGGACCGCAGCCGCCATGCCCGGAGGTCATGAAGACCGTGGTGGCCTCGCGCCAGATGCGCAGCTCCAGTTTGCGATCGGGCTGCAGGTGCGGATTGAGGGCGTGCATGGCCATGAGCAGGGCGGCCGGACCACAGGTGAATTCCAGGGTCTGCTGGTAGTAGGGCACCAGATCCATATCGCCGGGCAGTGACGGCGCGAGGGATTTCTCCATACGGATAGCATCCATATGGTCCTCGTAATAGGACTCCTGGATATCGAACTGGCGGTACCCAAAGCTTTCATA
>JBJHDG010000060.1:0-10717 GCA_050486425.1 Pseudomonadales bacterium
GAAGGCATCCAGCATGCTGGTGCGCTCGCCCAACACCGCCAACAGTTTTTCGTTGGGGATGGTGATCAGCGAGTCCACATGCCGGCCAAGTTCCGCGATGCCCGCCTCTGCTGCCTTGTTACGCTTCTCAAAGCGGAACGGCTTGGTGACGATGGCAACCGTGAGAATACCCAGCTCTTTTGCAATCTGGGCAACCACTGGCGCCGCACCCGTGCCCGTGCCACCACCCATGCCTGCGGTGATGAACACCATATCCGCACCGGCCAGCAGATCAGCAATGCGATCCCGATCCTCCAGTGCCGACTGCCGGCCAATCTCCGGGTTGGCACCGGCACCCAAGCCCTTGGTGATACCGCTGCCAATTTGCAGGCTGATGCGGGCCTCCGTGGTTTTAAGCGCCTGTGCGTCGGTATTGGCGGCGATAAAATCCACCCCCTCCACCTGCTTGCGCACCATGTGCTGGACAGCGTTACCACCGCCACCACCGATGCCGATCACCTTAATCACCGCGCTTTGCGGTTCATTGTCGACGAGTTCAAACATGGTCTACTCCTTGTCCCGATCCGGGTTGATTCACGCGGCGGTTACCACAGACTACCGCTTGCATGGCATCACATTTTTTAAAAGTTCTCGCTGACCCAACCGCGCAGTCGGCCAACAAGTCCTGACGATTTCGTCCTTCCCCGAAATCGCTTTTCTTCTTGATTTTTTCCATATAGCAGCAGACCTACGCCTGTTGCGTATATCGGGTTCCTCACGATGTCCTTCAACCCAGTTACGTGTTTCGGTGACCCCAGACTCACCGGCATATGAAATATTTCTTCTGCGAGATCCACAACACCTTCCATCTTTGATGAACCACCGGTCAACACGATACCGGCGGCAATCAAATCTTCGAACCCGCTGCGCCGCAGCTCCGCTTGAACCAGCGTGAACAGCTCGTCGTATCTGGGTTCAACCACTTCCGCTAGCGCCTGGCGTGACAGCTCTTTCGGCGGTTTGTCGCCCACACCAGGCACCTTGATCACTTCATCCGGACGCGCCAACTGCGCCAACGCACAGGCGTACTTGATCTTGATTTCTTCAGCATGCTGAGTCGGCGTGCGTAGCGCCATGGCGATATCATTGGTTACCTGGTCTCCTGCGATGGGGATGACGGCCGTATGGCGAATGGCACCATCGGTGAACACCGCGATATCTGTGGTACCACCCCCAATATCCACCACACAAACGCCCAACTCGCGCTCGTCATCGGTAAGCACGGCATAACTGGATGCCAGTTGTTCCAGAATCACATCCTTCACCTGCAAGCCGCAGCGCTCGATACATTTCTCGATGTTCTGCGCCGCATTCACGGCACAGGTCACCAGATGCACTTTGGCTTCCAGACGCACCCCGGACATGCCCAGCGGCTCACGCACGCCCTCCTGATTGTCCACCAGATATTCCTGGGGCAGGATGTGGAGAATTTTCTGATCTGCCGGAATGGCAACGGCTTGGGCAGCATCAATCACCCGCTCGATATCCTGGGGATAAACTTCCCGATCCCGGATCGCCACAATGCCGTGAGAATTCAAACTGCGCACATGACTGCCGGCAATGCCGGCATACACGGCGTCAATCTGACAGCCCGCCATCAGCTCGGCCTCTTCCACCGCGCGCTGGATGGACTGCACGGTGGATTCGATATTCACCACCACGCCCTTCTTGAGGCCGCGTGACGGATGCGAACCGATACCGATGATCTCCAGCTCACCATCTGGCGAAATCTCACCGACAATGGCCGCCACCTTGCTGGTACCTATATCCAAGCCAATGATGCGCATGCTGTTGTTGTCCATCGCCATCAGTTAAAAGTCCTGTTCGCCAGTTGCCTGCCTTCCAGTACGGGTGCGCTACCAGACTGCCAGGCCACCGCAATGCCGTTGTCATAGCGCGCATCCACCCGGCTGATCTGCGCCGACTGTGCAGCCAACACGCTGTCGTAAACCGCCAGAAACCGCTCCAATCTGGCTGCCAATTCCTCGCGTCCCAGCATCACCACTAGCCCGTTTTCCAGCGTCAGCGACCAGTCGCCCAGCTCATCTTCATGCAGCACCCGAATTTCCAATCCCACCCGCGTCAGCGCCGCCCGCAGCTGCTGATATACCTGCATGGCTCTGGCGCCATCTGCGCGAGCACATTGAAACAAGGGCAACCAGTCCGGCACGGCGCTGGTCGGGATCACTTCTCCACCGGTGGTCAGCACGGCTGCACTGCCCCAGCGCGCGGCGACAGCTTCCCGCTCAATGCGCAAATGCAACCGGTTCGGCCATTGGCGGCGCACTTCCACCGAGCGCGGCCAGGCCAGGGCATTGATGTCGGCCACCAGCGCCGCCAGGTTCACGCTCAGAATGCCTTGATCCAGACGCGCACTGACCACCCGACTCAGATCCGCTTGTTCCGCCGCGCTCAGCTCACCCTGCACCTGCACCGAAACAATGGGCTTATTCATCCGCACCAACGCCAATACCAGCACGGCCAGCAACAACAGCAGCAACGCCCCTGTGCACAGCAATTGCCAATCCAGCACCCAGGTTGGCTGGGCTGCCTTGGCTGCAGTCGGCTTGCGCACTTGACCACGCCCTCTAGTCGTACTCACTTTCACCTCGCAACTGGCGCGACACCTGGGAAATATTGCCGGCACCCTGCACCAGCACGATGTCACCTGATTCCAGCACTTGGGGTAGCAGATGCAACGCATCCGCCGGATCCTGCACAAACACTGGATTGATCTGACCGCGTTCACGAATCCCTTGCGCCAGCGCTTTGCTGTCAGCACCGGCAATGGGCTTTTCACCGGCTGCATAAACTTCCAGCAGCAGCAATTTGTCCACTTCGGACAGCACGCGCACGAAGTCATCATACAAATCATGGGTGCGGCTGTATCTGTGCGGCTGGTACAGCATCAGCAGGCGCCGCTCGGGCCAAACCTTGCGCACCGTGGCAATCACATTGGCAACTTCCGTGGGATGATGGCCGTAGTCATCCACCAGGGTGAATTGCTTGCCATCAAGTTGCAGATCGTCCGCCACCTGAAAGCGCCGGCCGACACCGGCAAAACCCGCCAGCCCCGCCTGGATGGCCGCATCCGCCACATTCTCTTCGGTGGCTACGGCCACTGCCGCCAACGCATTACTCACATTATGACGGCCAGGCAAATTGATACTGATGCGCAGGGGCGGATGCGGTGCCGGCCGCACCGCCGTAAATGACCAGGTGCGGCCATTGGTCACCAGATCTTCAGCACGAAAATCCGCATCCTCGGCAAAGCCATAGGTGAGCATGGGCCGGGACACCAGCGGCAGAATTTCCCGTACCTCCGGATCATCGATGCAAAGCACCGCAGCGCCGTAAAACGGCAATCGATGCAGGAACTCCACAAAGGTCTGTTTGAGCTGGGCAAAATCACCGGCATAGGTCTGCATATGATCACGATCTATGTTGGTGATCACTGCCAGCATGGGCTGCAGATACAGGAACGAGGCATCACTTTCGTCGGCTTCCGCGATCAGATAATGGCTGACGCCCAGGCGTGCATTGGTACCGGCACTGTTGAGCAAGCCGCCAATTACAAACGTGGGATCCAAACCTGCCGCCTGAAATACGGAAGTGATCAAACTGGTGGTGGTGGTTTTGCCATGGGTGCCGGCAATGGCAATGCCATGGCGATAGCGCATCAGCTCACCCAGCATTTCCGCGCGGCGCACCACAGGCACCCGCAGACGTCGCGCCGCCACCACTTCCGGATTGTCTTCACTGATGGCGGTGGATACCACCAAGGCATCGGCGTCCTGAATATTTTCCGCGGCATGCTGGCTGTACACCTTGGCGCCCAGTTGCTGCAGGCGCTGCACCGCTGTCGACCGACCCAGGTCAGAACCGGAAACCTGATAACCCTGATTCAGCAACACTTCCGCAATGCCGCACATGCCCGAGCCACCGATGCCCACAAAATGCAGATGACGCACCCGGCGCATTTCCGGAATCTCTACCCGGCTCATGCCGCCACCTCCCGCAGCGCCCGCGGCTCGCGCTGCTCCAGCTGCACACGCACCACCAATCCCACCAGTGCGCAGCACACGAGCAAACTGTTGCCGCCGTAACTGATAAAGGGCAGGGTCAAACCCTTGGTTGGCAGCATGCCGGTGTTAACACCCACATTGATCAACGTCTGCACGCCGATCAGCATGCCGGCACCATAGGCCAGATAGGCGCCATGCAACTGGCCCGATTGCATGGCCTGATAGGCCACGCGAAAAATGCGCAGCACCAACCACAACAGCAACCCGAATACCGCCACCGCACCCACCAAACCCAACTCTTCGGCAATCACCGCAAAGATGAAATCATTGTGGGCTTCAGGCAGATAAAAGAGTTTCTGAATACCTTCGCCCAGGCCGAGACCAAACCATTCGCCGCGCCCAAACGCGATCAAGGCCTGGGTGAGTTGATAGCCGCTGCCAAAGGCTTCCGACCAGGGATCCAGGAAGGCCACCAGCCGCTGCATGCGGTAGGGCTGCGCCACTGCCAACAGCGCCAGCGCACCCATGGCCACCAGCAGCAGGAGCAAGAAATGCCGCAGCCGTGCGCCGGCCATAAACATCAGGCCGCCACTCACGGCAACAATCACCACCAGGGCGCCGAAGTCCGGTTGCAGGAGCAGTAACACACCCACCAATGCGATCAACGCGGCTGGACGTAGCAACGTCATGACATCATCGCGCAGCTGCTGTTGCTGTCGTGCCAGATAGCCCGCCAGATACACCAGCAGCAGGAACTTGGCGACTTCCGAGGCCTGCAACGTAAAGCCTGCCAAGCTGATCCAACGCCTGGCGCCATTGACTTCATTGCCGATTCCCGGCAGCAACACCAGCACACAGAGCACCACCGCCGCCAACCATGCCAACTGATAGCTGAAGTGCCAGAATTTCAGCGGCAGCAGCGCACAAAGGGCAAATGCCAGCACACCCAGCAACAGATAGATGCCATGGCGCGTCACGAAATAAGTAGCATCACCAAAGGCTGCGCTGCGCGGCATGGAGGAGGACGCCACCATCACCAAGCCCAGCGCCAACACCAGGCACCAGAGCAGCATCAGCGTGCCATCCAGCCGCGCGTTCATGCAGCCTCCAGCGCAGCCACCGCCGCCGCAAACGCACGACCACGCGCTTCAAAGTTGGTGAACATATCCAGGCTGGCGCAGGCGGGTGAGAGCAGCACGATGTCGCCGCGTCTGGCCAGGGCGGCGGCACAGGCCACCGCGGCTTCCAGGCTGGCCACGCGGTGAACGGGGCAAACGCCATCCAGTGCTGCCGCCAAGGCGGGTGCATCTTTACCCAGCAGCACCACTTCCCGCACCCAACGCCGCACCGGTTCACGCAAGGGTTGCAGATCGGCGTTCTTGGCATCACCGCCCGCAATCAAAATGATACCCGCCTGATGCCGATCACCCAGGCCTTCCAGCGCCGCAACAGTGGCGCCCACATTGGTGGCCTTGGAATCATTGATGAAACGCACACCCTGGTGCTGACCAACCAACTGACAGCGATGATCCAAGCCTGGAAAACTGCGCAGCACCTCGGCGCAACGTGCTGGATCCGCACCCGCCGCGGTGGCCAGGGCCAGGGCCGCCAGGGCGTTGAATTCGTTGTGACGGCCATGCATGGCCAGCTCGGCCAGGGGCAGTACCGCATCTCCGCCCCGGCAGAGGCTGGCATGGCCGGCAATATCCGCGATGCCCCATTCCTGCGGCCCGGGCGGTTGATCCAGGCCCACGCTGATGCATTGGGGCACCGCAGCCGGGGGCGCCGTCAGCGCATCGGCCCGGTTATGCACCGCCACCCGCGCACCCTGATAAATGCGCTGCTTGGCGGCAGCATAGGCTGCCAAGGTTGGGTATCTGTCCATATGATCCGGCGACACGTTCAGCACGGCGCCCAACGCCAGACATTCGTCCTGCAACCGCTCCAGCTGGAAGCTGGACAGCTCCAGCACATAGATTTCCGCCGGACTTGATAACAAATCCAGCGCCGGCTCGCCCAGGTTGCCGCCCACCGCCACACTAAAGCCGGACGCCCGCAGCAGTGCTGCGGTGAGAGTGGTCACGGTGGACTTACCATTGGTGCCCGTGATACCGATCACCGGCGCCTGCACAGCGTCCAGAAACAGCGCGATATCGCTGGCCAGTGGCACCCCGGCGGCGCGGGCGGCATCCAGCCAGGGATGCTCCAGCGGCAAGCCGGGGCTGACGATGATCCGATCCACCTGGGTAAACAGCGCCGGATCCACCACGCCACAGTGCATGGTTACCGCCGGAAACTGCTGCCGCGCCTGGGCCAGCAGCGGTGGAGCCGGCCTTGTGTCCACCAGCGTCAGCTGGTCGCTGGCCGCGAGATAGCGCAGGCAGGACAGCCCGGTGATTCCCAAGCCGAAGACGAGGCTGTGGCGGCTCATTGCCCACCTCCGGCTGCGGATTGCAACAGCGCCTGGGCAACCGCCAGATCACTGAACGGCAAGCGCCGGCCCGCCACTTCCTGATAGGTTTCATGGCCCTTACCCGCCACCAGCACCAGATCCCCGGGCGCTGCGGCCGCGATGGCCGCAGCAATGGCCGCTTGCCGGTCCAGGATGACCTGCACGGGGATGCGGCCGCTGAGACCGGCTTGCATCTGCTGCGCAATCACCCCCGGGTCTTCCGAACGCGGATTGTCACTGGTGATCCAGGCCAGGTCGGCACAGGCTTCCACGGCGGCGGCCATCAGCGGGCGTTTGCCCGGATCCCGATCACCACCACAGCCAAACACGCAGAGCAGCCGGCCGCTGCCATGGGCGCGCAGGGCCAACAGGGCCTTTTGCAGCGCATCCGGGGTATGGGCATAGTCCACCACCTCCTGGGGCCGACCAGGTACCCGGATGTTCTGGAGCCGGCCCGGGGGTGCCTGCAGCTGTGCACACTGGCTCAGCACCTGGGTCGGATCAAATCCGGCCAACACCAGAGTGCCCAGGGCCGCCATCAGGTTGGCCACCGAGAAATCACCAAACAGGGGCAGTTGGAACGACTGTTCACCCCACGGCGCCAGCAGCCTGCCCTGAATGCCCTGAGCATCAAACTGCAGGTCCTGCCAACGCAGCTGGGCGCCCTCGGACTCCCCATAAGTAAGTACCTGCACACCGGCTGGGGCAGGCGTCGCCAGCAGGGTCGCACCCAGGGCGGCATCATCCGCGTTGATCACCCAGCCCTTGAGACCCGGCATAGCAAACAGGCGGGCCTTGGCCGCCTGGTAGGCGTCCATGCTGCCATGATCATCCAGATGGTCCCGGCTCAGGTTGGTAAGCACGGCGCAGGTGAACGCCACGGCGTCCACCCGATGCTGATCCAGACCATGGGAACTGACCTCCATGGCCACCCAGCGGCACCCCAGCTCGGCCAGCTGCGCCAGGCGTTGCTGCACGCGCAGTGGATCCTCGGTGGTAAGGCCCCCCGGATAGTCCATGCCGCCCCGGCCAGTGTCCGGAAACTGCCAGCCCAGGGTGCCCGCGTACGCGGCAGGTTCACCCAGCGCGCGTAACAGCTGCGCCAGATACCAGGCGACGGAGGTTTTACCATTGGTGCCGGTAATACCAATGCAGCGCAGCTGCCGACTGGGCTCACCATAAAAGCGCCCGGCGATGGCGCTGAGCTGGCGGCGCAGGTCCGGTACACAAACCTGGGGAATAGCCAGGTCAGACACCTGCCGGTCGCTGACCAGCGCCACGGCGCCCCGCGCCAGGGCCTCAGGCACAAACGCCAAGCCATCAGCACGACTGCCCTGGCAGGCCAGGAACAGATCACCCGGCTGCACCTGGCGCGAATCCAGCGCCAGGCCAGTGATCAGCGGATCATTTGCCGCGTCCAGGGGCTGCCCCAGGCACTGGGACAGGCGCCGACTCAGGCCCGGGTTTGCCATTGCGCCTCCGAGGGTTCCACACCCAGTACCCGCAACGCCCGGCCCACCACCCGGGAAAACACCGGGCTGGCCACTTCACCACCCCCGGTGCGTTCACCCTGGGGCTCATTGATCACTACCACCACCACAATGCGGGGGTTCTCTACCGGCGCCATGCCCGCAAAAAAGGCCAGATGCCGACTGTCGTCATAGCCGGCCGTACCCACCTTGCGCGCGGTACCTGTCTTGCCCGCCACCTCATAGCCCACCACCCGGGCTCTGGGCGCCGTGCCCTGGGGCGTGACCACCGCTTCCATCATGGTCACCACCTGCCGCACATGCAGCGGATCAAACAGCTGTTCTGGTGCGAACGGGCTGACCCCAGCATCCAGCCGCAACATGGACACCGGCAGGCTACGGCCTTCGTTGGCCAACACCAGGTAACTGCGGGCCAGCTGCAAGGGGGTGGCGGTCATGCCATAGCCGTAGGCCAGGGTCGCTCTGACGATGGGCGTACGTAACTGCTCACTACTGAGCCGGCCGGCGGCCTCGCCTGGCAAACCCACACCCGTGTGCTGCCCAAAGCCGGCGCGCACCAGGGCGCCAAACACCGCTTCCTGATCCAGTGACAAGGCAATGCGGGCCACCCCAACCTGGCTGGAACGGGCCAGAATTTCGGTGAGGGTGAGAGTGCCTCTGTTGATGGGATCCTGTATCAGGCTGGTGCCCACACGCATAAAGCCCGGTGCCGTATTCACCTGGGTGCGGGGCTCATACTGACCACTTTCCAGTGCCGCCAGCACGGTAAAAGGTTTAACCGTAGAGCCCGGCTCATACAGATCGGTGGCCGCCCGATTGCGCATGGCATCGGCGGTGGCGCTGGCGACCTGGTTGGGGTTGTAGGAGGGGGCATTGGTGAGCGCCAGAATTTCCCCGGTGCGGGCATCCAGCATCACCAGCGAGGCTGACTTGGCGCCGGTTTCCACCAGCGCCCGCTGCAGTTCCTGGTGGGCGTAATACTGCAGGCGCAAGTCGATACTCAGGTGCAGGTCCTGACCAAACTGGGGCGCCGCCAGATATTCCAAATTACGGATGGTGCGGCGCCGATTGTCCTTCAGCACCCGCTTGCTGCCCTGGCGTCCACGCAGGTGCTGATCAAAGGCCAGCTCCACCCCTTCCTGACCCACATCATCCACATTGGTAATGCCCACCAGATGCGCAGCACTGGCACCGGCGGGGTAGTAACGCTTGTACTCCCGTTCGAAGTGCACGCCGACCAGATCCAGGGCCGCCACCTGGGCCGCCAGCTCCGGGGTGATGCGGCGCCGCAGATAGAGAAATTCGCGACTGGCGAAACGCTCCAGCCGGGCCGCCAGCTCCGGTGCCGACAGCTCCAGCAGCTGCGCCAGTTGCGCCAGCTCCGCCGGTGCCAACCGGGCGCGGGACGGATCGATCCAGACGCTGACCACAGGGGTGCTCACCGCCAGCGGTTCGCCGCGGCGATCAAAAATAATGCCCCGGTACGCCGGCAAGGTTTCCAGGCGCACAGAACGCGCATCGCCTTCCCGCTGCAGGAAGGCGCTTTGGGTTACGTTCAGGTAGGCCATACGTGCCACCAGCACCCCTGCTGCCAGCAGCATCAGCACTACCAGGCTGTAATGACGCCAACGCATTACCGTCTGACCTTCTCCACGGCTTCAGGAAATTGCATCTGCAACTGGGTCTCAGCGATCTGGTCCACCTGTTGAAAGGACGCCAGGGTGCTGCGCTCCAGCAGCAACCGGCTCTGTTCCGCCAGCATCTCGTCTTCCTGGCGCTGACTGGCTTCCATGCTCATTACCAGCTCCCGCATTTGCTGGCTTTGGCTGGCCACCGCCAATCCACTTAAAGCCACGCCCAAATACACCAAAAATCCCAGCAGCAGCCAGCGCCGCTCATTGGGCGTCACTGCCACCGTGGGCAATGCCAGGGCCGGCATAGGCTGCCGCACCTTGGCGGGTCTGGGTCTGGGTCTGCTACCTGCTCGACGGGGCGCCAGGGCTGCCATCAAAGTTTCTCCAGCACACGTAAGACCGCGCTGCGGGCGCGGGGATTGCTTGCCACCTCGGCGGCGGACGCCTTGCCCATCCGTACCAGGCTGCGTGCCAACACGCCGGGCTGGCCAGTCACCGGCAGGCGCCGGGGTAATGCCGGTCCCTGGGTCCAGTGGCGGAACTGCTGCTTCACGATCCGATCCTCCAGGGAGTGGAAACTGATCACCACCAGGCGACCGCCTGGTGCCAACAGCTCGAACGCCGCCGCCAGGGCCCGGCGCAACTCTCCCAACTCGTCATTGATCTGGATCCGCAGCGCCTGGAACACCCGGGTGGCCGCATGCTTGTGCGGATCCGGGCGCGGCTGGGCGGCCGTCACTGCCGCCACCAAATCTGTGGTGGTGGCCAGCGGCGCCTGGGCACGGCGGCTGATGATTTCCCGGGCGATACGTCTGGCATAACGCTCCTCTCCGTATTCCCACAGCACCTGGGCAATTTCCGCCTCGGTGGCCCGCTGCAACCACTGGGCGGCGGTTTCGCCCTGGCTGTTGTCCATGCGCATATCCAGCGGGCCGGCAAACCTGAAACTGAAACCCCGCGCCGGATCGTCCAGCTGGGGCGAGGACACACCTATATCCATCAGCACCCCCAGCACCCGCGTCAGCCCTGCCGCCTGGGCAAACCCGGCCATCTCGCTCATACGGCCCTGGGCCACCT
>JBJHDG010000061.1:0-10710 GCA_050486425.1 Pseudomonadales bacterium
AGACAGCCTGGGCAATGACTGCGCGTCGGGCTGGGTACGGCTGGCCGCCGGGGGGAACAAGTGATCCAGGCGTAACAGCGCCCAATCAGGTTCCATGCGGGCATCAAATCTGGCCGGCTGGTGCTGCCCCCGGATCCGGGCTACCTGCATTTCATAATGCAGAACGCCCCCATTTGCAGGCGGCTCCCAGCGAAAACCCCGCTCAGTAATGGTTAGCTTGCCATCTGCAGCAAGCGGACGATAACGCCTGGCGGGGGCGTGAAAGTCCAGTTGCCGCAATACCTGCCCAGTCTGCACCACCTCGATCTGCGCCACGGCCACGCCCCGAGACGGAACGAATTCCGCACGGTACTGCACTTCATAGGTAGGCGCCAAAGGTTGCGGTGGCAATGGCGACTGCAAACCGCTGCAGCCCAGGAGCAAGCCGCTCACCAGGAGCGTCATCAGCCTGCGCAACCACTGCACTGCCCAGCAAGAACCCGCCATGGGACCACATCTCCGCCAAAACCAGCTTGCAAGCATACTGGCTGCCAGCCGCAGATGTGACCCCTGCCGCTAGAACAGAATCAGCATCAGGAGGAAATAGAAGATCACTGCCAAGCCGGCTCCCGCCGGTAGCGTAATGACCCAGGACATGAAGATGGTACGGATCACACCCAGATTCAGCGCGCTGATTCCCCGCGCCAACCCAACACCCAGCACGGCACCCACCAGGGTGTGGGTGGTGGAAATAGGCAGCCCGGTGCCGCTGGCCAACACCACGGTACCGGCAGCCGCCAGGGTTGCGGCAAAACCACGGCTGGGGGTGAGCTCGGTGATATTGCTACCCACGGTGGCAATGACCCGGAAGCCATAGGTGGCTAAGCCGATCACGATGCCCAATGCACCCACCAGCAGCACCCAGGCTGCCACAGGTGCGCTCTGGGAAACTTCGCCGGTCTTGGCAATACTTACCACCGCCGCGACCGGGCCTATAGCGTTGGCCACATCGTTGGAACCATGGGCGAACGCCATCGCACAGGCGGTGGCGATCATCAGCACGCCGAACACCCGCTCCACAGTGCCAAAGTGAAAGCCTTTGGTCTCAGTCACATCCACTTTCTGAACTTTGCTCACCGCATAGCGGCCAGCCAACATAACCAGGAATGCAAACAAGAATGACAAGCCATAGGCCTGCAGATTACTCAAATCCAGCCCCACATGGGACAGACCCTTCATAAAGGTGACCAGCGCCACCACCAGGGCCGCCAGGAAGATGTACATGGGCACGTAACGTCTGGCTTGGCGCTCCGGATCGGGATGATCAAAAATCAGGCGTTGTACAGAAAAAAACAGCAGAAAGGCAATGCTACCCGCCAGTACCGGCGACAGGATCCAGCTCGCGGCAATGGAAGCGATCTTGCCCCAATGCACGGCGCTGACGCCGATGGCGGCCACGGCAAAGCCAACGATAGCCCCCACAATGGAATGCGTCGTGGACACCGGCCACCCCATGCGGGACGCCACCGACAACCAGACGCCAGCCGCCAACAAGGACGCCAACATGCCCACCATGAGTATATTGGGACGATCCGCGAGCAGGTTGGCATCCACGATACCGTTGCGGATGGTGGAGGTGACCTCACCACCGGCAAGAAAAGCACCGAGAAACTCGAAGATGGCGGCGATAATGATGGCCTGCTTGACGGTAACTGCCCGGGAGCCCACCGACGTGGCCATGGCGTTGGCCTCATCATTGGCGCCTATGCCCCAGGCCATATACAGGCCAAACACAACCGCCAACAACAGTATCAGCGTGGTGAATTCCATGGTCAGCGCAGGTCCACTAGTTGGCCGGATCCGGCGTTATTGTTCTGGCTGCTATCACTTGGCAATCAACAACTCCACCCGATGTCCCACCCGCTGCGCGACATTGGCCAGGTCACCGATCCACTCCAGCACCTTGTACATAAAAATCACGTCCACTGGCGGCAGCGTGGACTCCAGCACAAACAACGCCGCCCGCAGCTGCACCTGCAGTTCATCATTATTGCTTTCCAACTGATCCAGGGCCTGGATCATCGTCACGACCCGTGCTGCCTCGGCACCACGGAACCCGGTATCCAGTAACTCATCCAGTTCGTGGACCACATCCCGGGCCTGGCTGCAGGTCTGTACCGAAGCCTGAGCAAACTCCAGCAGTTGCGCCTGGACGGATGCCGGGAAATGCATACGCCGACCCAGCATCAAGCCCACGATATCCTTGGCCTTGTTGGCCATCTGATCCTGCCAGGTGAGCAGTTCCAGCAGATCATTGCGTGCCACCGGCAGAAAGAAGCTCTGGGGCAGATGTGCACGAATGTCACGCTTGAGCTCATCGGCCTGGTTTTCCAGCGCCACCACCTGGGCTTGAATGGCCCGGGCCTGGGACCAGTCACCAGCGCTCACTGCCTGCAAAAAATCCGGCACCAGGGCTGCGCACTGGTGGCCCAGATCTGCATGCCGCTGCAGAGGCACGAACGGGGAACGGCCAAAGATGTTCTGAAAATAATTGGTGATATTGGACATGAAGCACCATCTGTCAGGGCTAACAGGATCCCGGAGTCTGCGCGCTGGCCTTGCCGGGCCCCACACCGAGCGGCCGCCGGCCGCCGTCGGCGGCGCACTGTAACAAAACTGCCACAGGAGTGTCACAGGAATCTGGCTGGTCCCTACCCTACTCCCGGGAACCGGTCCATGGCAGAATCCTGCCCCTGCCCGGCATCTGGACCCGGCCTGGATTGGCCAGTGGCCAGGCCATCGCGTCACCACTTTCAATAGCAGCAAGCCCGAACATTCGTACAGCAGATATCCATATAACGGGGGACAACAAGTGACGGCAACCAATACAGCGGAAGTACCCGCAGAGGTTCTGGCCCTGGTGGGCCCAGGCGGTGAATTTGAAGTGGCGCCCTATGAAGCTCAGGGCACCACCTTCACTTTCTTCCGGCATGCACCGCCGAACCTGCGGGCCTTGTATGAAACCAGCCTGCAGTTCGCTGATCAGTGCTTTCTGGTGTACGAAGGTGAACGGTACAGCTACCAGGAAACCTGGCAGCTGGCCGCCAAGGTGGCCAATGCGCTGATGGCCCAGGGTGTCCGCAAGGGTGATCGCGTAGGCATCGCCATGCGCAACTACCCGGAATGGATATTCAGCTTTCTCGGCATCACCGCCATGGGCGGGGTCGCCGTTGCCCTGAACGCCTGGTGGACCCAGGAAGAGCTGAGCTACGGCATTGAGGACAGTGGTCTGAAGCTGATCTTCGTGGACCAGGAGCGCCTGCTGCGGATAGACCCCAGGCACAAGCAACTGCAGGTAGTAGCCGTCCGCACCCCGGCCGTGCAAATCGACGCCGCCCACTGCCAAACCCTTAGCTGGGACGACTTCCTGGCGCGCTCGGATAACAACAGGATGCCGGCGGTTGACATCGCCCTGGAAGACAACGCCATCCTGCTTTACACCTCGGGTTCCACCGCTCAGCCCAAGGGCGTGCTGTCCACCCAGCGGGCACTGATTGCGGCCGTCATGGGCTATGAAGCGGGCGCCGCCATTGGCGAGATCATGAATCCGGATCTGCCCAAGCCGGACCCGGCACTGCAGGAAGCCATGATCCTCACCGTGCCGCTGTTTCACACCACCGGCATGACCGTGCAGTTCCTCACCTCCTGGCGCAAGGGCCGTAAGCTGGTGGCCATGTACAAGTGGGATGCGGAGAAGGCACTGCAGATTATCGAACAGGAGCGCATTACCGCCTTCAACGGCGTACCCACCATGTCCTGGGAGCTGGTGCAGTCACCCAACTACAGCAAATATGACCTCTCCAGCCTGGTCACCATGGGCGGCGGTGGTGCCGCCATGGCGCCGGAGCAAAGCCGGCAGATCCAGCAGCGTTTAAAGACCGGCGTGCCCAGCACCGGCTACGGCATGACGGAAACCAATGCCCTGGCCACCAGTATCTCCGGCGCCTTCCTGGCTGCCAAACCCCGCAGCTGCGGGCGTGCCATTCCTCCCATCGTCACCATCAAGATCGCTGCGCCCGATGGCACTGAGCTGCCACTGGGCGAAACCGGCGAGATCTGGATCAAGGGCGCCAATGTCTTCAAGGAATACTGGAATCGCCCGGAAGATACTGCGCGCACCCTGACCGATGGTTGGGTCCACACCGGTGATCTCGGCCACATGGATGCCGAAGGCTTTGTCTTTATCACCGACAGGGACAAGGATATGGTGATTCGGGGCGGGGAGAATATCGGCTGTCAGGAGGTGGAAGCGGTTATCTGGGATCACCCGGCGGTGTCTGAAGTCGCGGTATTTGGCATGCCCGATACGCGTCTGGGAGAAACCCTGGCGGCGGTCATCATGCTGAAACCAGGCGCCCAGGCCGATGCCGCAGCCATCAAGGCCCATGTGGGACAGCACCTGGCCAAGTTCAAAGTGCCAGAACACATCTGGTTCCGCACCGAACAACTGCCCCGCATCGCCTCTGGCAAGATCTATAAGCGTGGTTTGCGGGACGAGGCTATCGCCCGCATGCAAGCGGAAGCACCGGCAAACGCCAATTGCTGAAGCTGTCAGGCCGCCGCTGCAGGTCAGACTGCGGCGGCGGCACCGCAAGGCTCAGGCGCAGAAGGGCTCGGGTGCCAATGCAGCAACCTGGTCGATGAGCAAACGGCGCTTGTCCACACGCAGAATGCCCTGACGTTTGAGCGCGCCCAGCACCCGGGACAGGGTTTCCGGCTGCATGGCCAGGCGCGATGCCAACATAGCTTTGGGCATGGGCAGTTCTATCACCGCGCTCTTGGCATTGCCTGCGCTGACATTACTGGGCAGCAACTGCCGCAGGTAGCTCAGTACCCTTTCCGTGGCATTTTGGGTGGTCAGCACTTCCAGGTCCTGCAGCTTGTTGTGCAGCGCCTGGGCCAGATAGGCCAGCACCTGCCGGCTGTAGTCCGGTCGCCCCAGGATCAGATCCCGGTAATGCTGGCTGGGCAGCGCCAACAGCTTGCACAGCTCCAGACTCTCAGCATAAGCGGCATAACGCGCATCCTGTTTGAACAGACAAGCCTCACCCAGGCAGCTGCCCGGCCCGACGGCACCCAGGATCTTTTCCGTACCATCGGCAGTGAGACGGAAGATTTTCACATTGCCTTCGAGTACGAAGAAAAACCGGCTGGCCGGTTCATCCTGCCGCACCAGTAACTGCTTGGGCCGAAGTACCAGCGACTTGCTGCGCAGGTACAGATGATCCATGTCCACTGGGTCCAGCACCGCAAACAAGGGATGCGCTTCAATCTGGTTGCGCCAGCGACTGGCTGGGCCCTGCTCTTCCGGCGGCACCATGCTGCGCCTGGCCTCTACACCCTGTGTTTGATAGGAAATCATGAAATTCTCCCTCTGTTTATCAGTACCGCCATCAAACCCGCTCAAAACAACTGCCTCTTTATGTTTTCGCGCTTATACATTCACACCTATACATTTATGGAGAATACATGTTATAGGCCGCGCGCCAAAGGTAGCAGCGCCAACGGGCCAAGACGCACCAGGACATCTACGTACAGCACCCCAGCTCCGCCGCCAGACGGGTACCAGCGCCAACTGCTCCGGCGGTCGGCACCGAACCTGCCTTTAATCAATGAAAGGCATTGTGCGCAAACCAAACGGATTTGACTGCTGACTTACCCCCAGAAACAGGGGGCCTACCCCTAAAGAGGTATATGCCGGTTGCCCCGGCAACTGCCGTGTGCCGAAATACATCACCAGCTCCCGGTCGATACCCTGCACCACCATGGAGGTGGGCGGATAGGAAAAAAACAGGCTCACCAAACAGGCCCAAAACACCATCCAGTTCAGCTTGCGTGCACCGCGGTAGTCCGCCAGCAATCCTCCGGGAATCTGAGCCAGAGTGCCAGTGCCACAAAACCTCCGAACACAAAGCTGTAGTACAGGCCGAAGCGCCACACCTGAAAGCTACCCAGGCTGTCCAGCTGCGCACGCACGCGGACGCGCCGCCTGATACCGGTTTGCACACCGAGCTCATCCTCAACAAACCACCAGAGTAGCAACGCGGCCAGCAACAACAGCACCAGGTAGATCAAGGGTGCCAGGCGCAAGCCGTAGGCCTGATTGACCATGGGTACCAGCAGATAGGTCAATCCGGCGCCCACCCCAATGCTCAGCCAGCATGCCTAAGGGCAAACAGGCCAGCACCCCCGCCAGCATGGGCATGGCCAGCAGCAGCGCAATCACAGCCTGGGCGGCACGGTAGTCTCCTGGATACATGACTGCGGATTCGCTCGATGTCTGTTCAATGTCAATAGGCTAGACCAGCGCCAGAGGGAATCCCCTACTTATTAAGTAGTACCACCAGGATGCAGGCCAGATGGGTTTGGTTAGACTCTCTGATATTTGTCGGACGGTCAGCCTGGCCGCCTTCCAATAATGCGCGTTTTCAAGGCCAGCTCATGAAAGTATTCCGCCGCTCCTTGGCGGCTCGTATCAGTGCGGCCATGGTGGCCATCGGCCTGACGGCACTGATCAGCATTGGCGCATCCGTGTTTGTGGCGGAAAGCGCCAGTGGTGATGCTGCTGCGCTGAACATGGCCGGCTCCTTGCGGATGCAGAGCTATAAGCTGGCGCTGGCACTGCAGCAGTATCAGCAGACGCCCACTGCCGAACATGCTGCAGCACTTAACACTGAGACTGCGGATTTTGAGCGCCGACTGCTGGGTCCGGTGCTGCGCAAAGCCATCCCGCGCGCGCCCGAACATGAGCTACGCCTGCAGCATGATCTTCTGATTCGATATTGGACGACGCAGATGCGCCCGCATCTGACCCAGATTCCCGATACAAACATGGCGCTGCTGGCGCTGCAGCAAGCGCTAGAGACTCAGGTCGAAGAGATAGAGATTCTGGTATCCCTGCTCGAACACAGCACAGAGTCGAAAATCAAACTGCTAAGCTTGATCCAGAGCCTGTGCCTGGTGCTGATCGGCGCTGCCATTCTCATCGCCCTACTGGACATTAAACTCAATATCGTTGGGCCACTGCGTCGCCTACTGGAACTCGCAAAGGGGGCTGCGCGTCAGGATTTCAGTCAGCGAGCGCACATGCAGGGCAAGGATGAACTGAGCGTGCTGGGCCAAGCCTTTGATCGCATGGCTGCAGAGTTATCATCCCGCTACGCCAGCCTGGAAGCCAAGGCGGCCCGCAAAACGGAGGAATTGGAGCGCAGTCATCAGGCCTTGCAACTGCTGCACCAGGCCAGCCGGGCGCTGTACGACAACAGCGGTGACTTTTGCCGCAACACGGTGCCGCTGCTGAAAGAACTGGAGGACCTGTTGCAGATAGGTCCAGTGCGCTTCCATCTGCGTGATCAGGATGGCGATGAGCAGGTGCTGGTCGCGGCTACCGTCACCCAGGAGCGCCCAGCCTACTGTCGGGATGCCGACTGTGACGCCTGCCTGATCAGCGCCCAAACCCCGGAAATTACGGCCCGTATCACCAGCGGCTTGAATCGACGTTTGCTGCTGCCGGTACAAGCGGGCGCCGATGCCCAGGGTGTACGCCGAACACTGGGCACCCTGGAAATCTGGCACCCTAAAGATCGGGTGCTGGAAGAACCCGCGCACCGGTTACTGGAAACACTGGCTGATCAGCTGGCAACAGCCGTGTTCATACAAAGGCGCATCACCGAACAACAACAGCTCTCGCTGATGGAAGAGCGCACCATTATTGCCAGGGAACTGCATGACTCACTGGCACAATCACTTTCCTACCTGAAAATACAAGTAAGTCGCTTGCAGAAGATGCACGGCAAGAATGTCGGCGCCGCGCAACAAGCAGAGGTGCTTGATGAGTTACGCAATGGTCTGAACAGCGCCTACCGCCAGCTGCGAGAGCTACTGACCACATTCCGCCTGAAGCTGGACAGCGGCGGATTACAGCAAGCCTTGATACGCACCGTGACCGAGCTGAGTCGCCGTGGCGACAGCCATCTGCAGGAACCCATCAGCCTTTACTGCGAGCTTCCTGCCCAACTACTCACACCTCATGAAGAAATCCATGTATTGCAGATCGTCAGGGAAGCCTTGACCAATGCCATCAAACATTCCCAGGCCACCCATATAGAAGTGCGAGTTGAGCATCAAGCAGCCAAGGTTGTCATCCGTGTTCTGGATAACGGCATCGGTCTGCCGGAAGGCAGGGTCCCCGACCAGCATTATGGGTTGATCATCATGCGGGACCGCAGCCAAACCTTGGGCGGGGAGATCAGCATCAGAAATCGTGACCAGGGCGGCGTGGAAGTCGACCTGGTTTTTCTGCCTCAACGGGCCGGCGTCATTAGCCTGGCCTCCTGAAGAACTGTACTGAAACACTTATAGGATCCAGCCATGCGCCCAAGCAACTCAATCACGGAAGCCACCACTCATCCGCAAAACGACAGTGCCAGCATCCTGCTGATTGATGATCACCCACTGCTGCGCCGGGGTGTTTCTCAGCTGCTGGCACTGGAGGATGATCTAAAGGTGATCGGCGAAGCCAGCAATGCCGCCGATGGTGTGCGCCTTGCCACGGAGCTTGAACCCGATCTCATCCTGCTGGATCTGAACATGCCGGAAGTCAACGGCCTGGAAACACTGCACAAACTCCGCGATGCGGGGGTAACCGCTCGGATCCTTATATTTACGGTTTCCGATCACGAAGGTGATGTCATTGCCACCCTGCGTGCTGGTGCCGATGGTTACTTGTTGAAGGACATGGAACCGGAAGATTTATTGCAGCACCTACGTCAAGCTGCCTTGGGCAGAATGTCCATCAGTGACAGACTCACCTCGTTGCTGGCGGAAGCCCTGCGCAACCAACGCCCGCAGAACCAATCGCCCAGCCTGCTCAGCCTCACACCCAGGGAAATTGACGTGTTGAAACTCATTGCCGAAGGGCTATCCAATAAAATGATTGCGCGTCGGCTGGATATCAGTGATGGCACGGTGAAAGTACACGTGAAACATCTCTTAAAAAAGCTGGATCTACGTTCACGGGTGGAGCTGGCAGTCTGGGCAGTGCAGGAAGGCATTGAGCACCAACAACAGGCCACTGCCAGCCAACGGTTATAACGAGGCCTAGACCTCGCGCGACTTGCGCAGCCGCTCCCCAATCACCTCGGCGGCAAAGTCGGCAGCATCCACAAAGGGATACAGTACCCGATCTACACCAACAGCACGTAGCAGCTCACCCTCACGTTCACCATGTGCAACCGCAGCAAAGCTGCCCTCATAGCCGTGCTCAGCAAGGGCATGCATAAGTACCAGATTGATATCAGGATCAGGCAGGGTGCTGATCACCCAACGCACACTGGATAATGGCAATGCCTCAAAAAAATCCGAGTTGGCGGCATCACCAAAGCAGACTCGAAAGGGTGCCGTGCGGGCGTTCTCGATAACTTCCGGATCAAAATCAATACCCAGCACCTTGATGTCCTGCAAGTGCAAGCCTGTAGCCAGGCGACTACCGTAACGGCCGACACCAAAAATAATTACGTCAACCGGCTGCACATCCACACCACCGGCTTCCACCACCTCCTCCCGGAACGGTCGCCGCCGCTCCGCCCAACCCAACCAAGATTCCAGACGTTCATACAATGGTTGGGAGTAAAGAATCATATAGGTGGACATTGCAATCGTGACCAGTCCTACCAACGTAACCAAGCCCAAGGTGTCGTCACCGATATGCCCCAGACTGACGCCCATGGCGATAAAAATGATGGAGAACTCACTGATCTGCGCTACCGTCAACCCCGCCTTGAAACTGGTTCGTGCCCGATACCCCATATAACCCATGATGCAGATCACGATCAGTGGGTTGCCGATGAGTACGAACAGGGACAACACGCCAGCCGCCAATAATTCTTCGCCCAGCATGGAAAAATCCAGCTTGGCCCCCAAGTCAATAAAGAAGAACAGCAGCAGAAAATCCCGCAGGCTGGCCAGACGCGCAGTCATAGCCTCACGAAAGGCGGTGGACGCCAGGGAAAAGCCGGCGAGAAACCCGCCGACTTCCTTGCTGAAGCCCGCCATGTCACCCAACGCGGCGATAGCCACACCCCAGGCTATAGCAAACACCAAGAGCAGCTCTTGGGATTCGGCCAGATAGGCTACCAGACGGGGTAATACCCACTGCATCAAGAGCGCCGTGACGGCCAACGCCGCCAACACCCGCAGCAAAACAGAGCCTGTAGCCAGACTCCAGTGCGCATCCAACACATCACCGCTCAAGGCGCCCATCACCATCATGGCCACGACCACGGCAATGTCCTGCACGATCAAAAATCCCATGGCAATGCGGCCATGCAGAGAATCAATCTCGCGCTTATCCGACAGCAGCTTGACGATAATGATGGTGCTGGAAAAGGTCAGCGCCACAGCCACATAAAGCGCCTTGATATGCTCCAGGCCCATGGCAATGGCCAGCAGGTAGCCGAAGCTGATGGTAAATGCCAACTGGCCCAACCCAGTGGCCAAAGCAACCGGTCCCAGATTGCGCACCAGACGCATGTCCAGCTTCAGTCCCACCAGGAATAACAGCATGGTGACGCCAATCTCGGCCAGCAGACTGATTTGCTCCCGGGCGCTGACCCAGCCAAACACCGCTGGTCCCAACAGAACACCGACCAATATGTAGGCCAGCAGCAGCGG
>JBJHDG010000062.1:0-10660 GCA_050486425.1 Pseudomonadales bacterium
TCCTATGGTTTCGTCATTGTCCTGGTGTGCTACCAGGGCAATCTGATCGTGGGCATCCGCATGTCGCTGGCCAAGCGCAATCAGGCGCTGCAGCAGGCCATGACCGAGCTGCGGGAGCTGGCCACCAGAGATCAGCTGACCCGACTCCCCAACCGGCATTCCCTGATGCAGCGCCTGCAGCATGAGCAGTCGCGCATTGAGCGCAATCCGGATGGGCCGCTGCAGCTGGGGGTCTGTCTGCTGGATGTGGATCACTTCAAGCAGATCAACGACAGCTTTGGGCATCCGGTGGGCGATCAGGTGCTGGTGAGTCTGTCCCGGGTGCTGGAGCGCAGTATCCGGCGCCACGATCTGGTGGGCCGGTTCGGCGGCGAGGAGTTTTTGCTGATCATGCCCAACAGTTTGCCGGAAGGCGCACTGCTGGCCGCTGAGCGCCTGCGGCAGGCCGTGTTGGCGGCCAGCTACGACGGCCTGCCAGCGGATTGGCAGCTCACCCTGTCGTTGGGGTTGGTGATGTATCAGCCTGGCGAGAACATCAACCGCACCCTGGCACGAGCCGATGAAGCCCTGTATGAGGCCAAGCGGCGGGGGCGTAACCAGGTGGTGGTGGGCGACGTCAAAGCCTGACGCCCTCGGCTTGACAGCTTGGGCCCTGGCTTGGAGAATTCGCAGCCCTTCCCGTGGCTACGTAGCTCAGCTGGTTAGAGCACAGGATTCATAATCCTGGGGTCGGTGGTTCAAGTCCACCCGTAGCTACCATCTTCTTCTGTTTGCTGCTGGTATTGTCGGCCCGAATGTCGGATTCTGCGTCTGTCTGGCATTTTCATCACAGGAGACATCATGGCAGTCAGTCTGCAGCAAGCCCGAGTTTTATGTACGAAAGCGGAACTGATCCTGTTCGAGGCCAGTCGGCCGCCGCTGTTGAAAGCGCACAACCTCACCCGTTTGCAGGCCAAAATCAAACGTGCGCGCACCCTGCGTGACAAATACCGGGATCTGTACAAGCGGCAACGGCTGGCGGTGCGCGCCAAAACCGGCAGCAAAAAACCGGACAACAAAGCGCTGAATCAGCGCACCCAGGCCAAGGCTCTGTTGTTTGCGGAAGTGCTGACGCGGTTGCAGCAGCAAGAGGCGCTGTTGAAAGCGGCGGCCAAAAAAGCTGCCCAGAAAGCCAAGGCGGCCACCAAGCTCAAGAGCCTGGCGAAACGCAAACTCGCAGCCAAGGCAAAAACCCAACGCGCACCCAAAGCCAAAAGCAAGGTGAAGCCCAAAGCCAAAGCCAAAGCGGGATTTCGTGCTGCTAAAGCCGCCCATGCCGACGAGCGCCAGCGTGGTCAGAAAACCCGCAGCAAAGCGGTAATGGGGCACACCCGGGCTGCTGGCAAGCGCCGGCAGGCCAAGCGCGACGCGCGACGTTAAGGCTGTGGCCTAGCGCTGCTCCGCCGCAGCGGCGCAGCGCACACAGCTGTCGGTGGTGGGCAGGGCCTGTAGACGGGCGCTTGGGATTTCTTCACCGCATTGCACACAGTAGGCGTACTCGCCGGATTCGATGCGCATCAGAGCGCGTTCAATCCGGCGCAGTTCTTCGGTGACTTCCCGGTCCAGGGCCACCAGCACTTCCTGATTTTCCAGTTCGGTAGCCTGCTCGGCAAAATCCTGGGGCAGGGGTTCATCCCGATGCCGGGTGTGGCGGCTGATGCGATTGTGTTTGTCGATCAGCTCGGCTTTCAGCGTCTGGAGTTGTTCCCGGATCTGTTCAGTGTCCACTGCCTGCTCCTGGTGCCGGGGGTACACAATCTATGATTCGATCAATAG
This sequence comes from Pseudomonadales bacterium, assembly GCA_050486425.1. GTDB lineage: Bacteria > Pseudomonadota > Gammaproteobacteria > Pseudomonadales > Azotimanducaceae > SKXG01. Next base: position 1,816 of record JBJHDG010000062.1, read on the forward strand.
TCCGACAGGCCGCCCCGGTATCACGGCCTCCGTGGATCATAGCCCATTGCACCTGTTGCCGCAGGCCGGGCGCACGCGGTCGACCTCGGTGGTTCCTCGCATAGACATGGATATCGCCCATGGCAGCGGCAACCTTGCGTTCGCGACAAGCTTCCCCTATATAGGAGGCCGGTTTCCATAACTCGGAGGTGCAAGGCCCATGACTGAATATCAGACCCGTACTACCCAGCCCCAGGTGGCAGAAGGTGCCATCGTCATCAACAAGGTATTGCGTAACACCTACCTGTTGTTGGGTATGACACTGGCGTTCAGTGCCCTGGTGGCCTTTGCGGCCATGGTGATGCGATTGCCTTACCTGGGTTTTCTGCCCACCATCATCGGCTATTTTGCCCTGCTGTTTTTAGTGCATAAAACCGCGGACAGCGCGCTGGGCTTGGTGTCCGTATTCGCCCTCACCGGTTTTATGGGCTACACCTTGGGACCGCTGCTGGGGCTGTACCTGGCGCTGCCCGGCGGCCCGGCACTGATTATGCAAGCCTTTGGTCTCACCGCCGCCGCCTTTATCGGCCTGTCGCTGTTTGCGCTGGTGACCCGCAAGGACTTTGGTTTCCTGGGTGGTTTCCTGGTGATGGGCGCCATTGTGCTGCTGAGCAGCTTGCTGATTGCTTACTTTTTCCAGATCCAGGGCATGCAGCTGATGCTGTCGGCGGGCTTTGTGATCTTCGCCAGTGCGCTGATCCTGTGGCAAACCAGCGCCGTGATTCACGGCGGCGAAACCAACTATATTCGTGCCACCGTGGGTCTGTACGTGTCCATTTACAATCTGTTCGTGAGCCTGCTGCACATCCTGGGCATCGGCAGCGACTGATGTCTGCATAAGCGCTGACGGTGCGGACTGGTTACCGCGCCGTCAGCCGCTCATACACCTTGGTCAGAGCCTCCGGCAGTGACTCGATGTCCTCGATCACCATATACCGCGCTTCCGGCAGCATCTGCTTCAGGTAGTCGTGGCCGGATTTGTCCACGGTGATACAGAAGGTTTCGATGCCCGCGTCCTGCGCTTCGCGCAGCGCCTGGGCGGTGTCCTGCACACCATAGCTGTGATCGGAACGCTCCGGGCCGTAGTCGCAGTCCTGGGGAAAGCCGTCACTGATCAGGATCATCACCTTCAGGGCGCTGGCCGTATGGACCAGCTTGCGGGTGGTATGGCGGACGGCTGGCCCCATGCGGGTGCTGCGCCTGGGTTTCATGCCCGCCAAGGCGCCCAGGGTGCGGTAGCTGAAGCTGTCCTTGAAATCCTTGGCCACATAGAACTCCACGTTGTCCCGGCCGTAGCCGGAAAAGCCGTAGATGGCGTAGGGGTCACCCAGGGTTTCCAGGGCCTGGCACATCAGCAGCAGGGATTCCCGTTGGATATCGATAATGCGTCTGGGCGGTTCCTCCGCCGCGGCCTGCGCCATGGGGAGATCCGCACCCGGATCACGCAGGTTCAGGTGACGGGGATCCGGTGCTGGGCTTGTTGATGCCGGACTGGGTTGGAACTTGTCGATGGGGTCATCGGTGGACGCGCTCAGATCCACCAAAAAGGCCGCGGCCACGTCCCGGTGCAGGCGATCGCGGCGGGTGTACACCCGGTCTTCCGGCGCCTGGCCGCGCTTGCGCTCGGTCTGGAAATCCACCAGCTGGTCAAAGTCCAGTTCTTCGCCGTCCACAATGCGCCGCACCCGCTGGTAGGCAAAGGGCTTGATCTGTTCAAAGCGTTTGCGCACCCCCTGCTCATGGGGTGCGACCCGGTTCAGCATGGCGCGGATCTGGCTTTCGGCGGTGTCCTGGGCGGGTTCCTCGTAGAGGCGGCACCAGCCTTTCAGGTATTGGCCCCGGGTGCAGTCCCATTCGTCGTACAGAAAGCTCTGGCCGCGTTTATGACCGCTGCGGCCCAGGGCCTGATCCACCCGGGACTTCTCAATCTGGATGCGCCGCTCCAGGGTATCCCGTTCGCGTTGCCGCGCGCGCAGGTTGGCATCAATGGCGCGGGTCGACGCGGCCTGGGCCTGCTCCTGGCTTAACGCCTCATCACTGACACCGCCAATGGCAGCGGCTTCCATATCCAACAGCAGGCCGGCTTCCATGTTGTCCAGTTCCGCCTGCCAGTCGCTCAGGCGCTGCTCGCGCTGCAGCCATTCCGTGGGGGCTTCACCGTGGAAAGCCGCGGGTTCCAATTCATAGGGCGCGTCAAATCCGGGTTCATCCAGGGCCTCGATGCCGTTACCGGTGCTGGCCGGCGCCGGCGTCAGCCCCAAGTCCTCCAGCAGCGCGTAGCACTGACACATCAGGGCTACCACCTGATAGATATCTGCGTCAGCTGCGCGCACCTGCGCCAGCGCCGGCAGCAGCCTGGCCAGGGCGCCACTGGCATCCTGGGCCAACAGCGCGGCCGGTGCAGCACCCAGTGCCCAGCATTGCAGGGCTTCCAGCAGCGCTGGCAGGCTGTCACTGCCGGCCTGAGGCAGGCGCTGGGCCAGCTCCAGCGCGGCCAGACGCTGGTAATGTCCCTTGATCCCCGGATATTGCCGCAGCATGCGGGCATCCACCCGGGCTGCTTCCAGCAACCGCAGCAATTGGCGCGCCAGCCAGGGCGCCGGGAAATGCCGGTAGCAGGTTTCAAAATCCGACTCCGTCAGACCCAGGGTCGGCAACGGCCGCGCCGCCAAGGCGGGTATCTGCGCCCGGGCCCTGCTGATGCTGAACACATAGCCGCCAAATTCCAGGTGACAGAGCTGATGCAAGGCCATGAGCAGGTAGGCGCCGCGGTTGTGGCCGCGTTCAGTAAAGCGGTCCATGACCGGGGGCAGATAGAGCACGCCATGGTCATGGCTGGCACCGGCTTTACCGCTGGTGCCGCTGGGGGCAGCGTCCAAGGTCTGGATGTGGAAGTACGCCCCGGTAATGCCCTGGGCGAATAGCGCCAAGCTCCGTTCCATGTCATAGAGATGCGCAGCACCGGGTCCCTGCTGGTCCGGGACGCTGTTCCAGCGGTGATTGGGCGCACTCAAGGCAGGATCACATCCACGATATCGGCCACTGCCTGCTGCGCGCTGCGATCGTCGGAGACGGCATGCACCAGGCCGATATCACAGGCGCGCCTGGGTTCGATGCCCTTGGCAATCAGCTGTCCGGTGTAAATCAGCAGCCGGGTGCTCACGCCTTCCTCGAAACCCTGTTCCCGCAAGTGCCGGGTCTTGGCGCCAATCAGCGCCAGTCGTCGCGCGGTTTCCTGGTCGATGCCGCTCTCATGCGCCACGATACTGGTTTCATACTCCAGATCCGGGTAATCGAATTCGATACTCACAAAGCGCTGGCGGGTGCTGGGTTTGAGATCCTTCAGCAGGCTTTGATAGCCGGGGTTGTAGGAGATCACCAGGAGAAAGTCGGGGTGCGCGTGCAGCAGCTCGCCGGTTTTGTCGATGGGCAGGAAACGGCGGTGGTCAGTCAGTGAGTGAATGATCACGGTGGTGTCTTTGCGCGCTTCCACCACTTCATCCAGGTAACAGATGGCGCCGCTGCGTACCGCCCGGGTCAGGGGGCCATCCAGCCAAATGGTGTCATCACCCCGCAGCAGGAACCGCCCCACCAGATCCGTGGCGGTCAGGTCCTCATGGCAGCTGACGCTCACCAGCGGCATGGCCAGGGCCTGGCGTGGGGATGCCTGCTGGCGGTACAGGCGCCAGGTCATGTGCTCGACAAAACGGGTCTTGCCGCAGCCGGTGGGGCCTTTCAGCAGAATGGGCAAGCGCGCCTGGTAGGCGGCGCTGAATACCTCGATTTCATCGGCGGTGGGCAGGTAATAGGGTTCGTGGGTGAGTTCCCGGGTTTCCTCGGTGGACATGCAGATTCCTGAAAGCAAAGATTGTTAGGTGGCCATACTAACCTAAGCCGCTCCCTGGGATTTTGATATTCCCGATTGTAGCCCCAGGTGAGGCTGGTGCTGCACTGGGGGGAACCCGCAGTGATGCCTGCTACTGCCCGATCTCCATGGCAATGCGGCGGATGAAGAGCTCGGCATAGTGCAGGGATTCCTGGGCGCTGAAGCCGAAGTCGGTTTCCAGGCGTTGGGCCAGGGCCGGGGCTTCAATATCCGTCTCGATAACCGCCAGGACCTTATGAAAGGTGTCGTTCAGGGCTTTGTACTGGAGAAATTCCGGCGTCACCCGCAGGCGTTTGCCCGTGCGCGCGGCCACTGGCTGGCCCTGCCCACGTGGGCCCTGGCAATGGGCAAAGAGCAGGGTTTCCTGTCGCTGCGCCGCATCCAGCGGGCTGTCCAGGTAGGTCAGTCGATGCTGATGGGTGCTGACGCTGGTAAAGCACTGGCTGAAGGCCTCGCAAATTTCGGCGCTGGTCCACTGCTCTGCTCCATGGCCCTTATGCACATTGGCCGGACCAAAAAACAGCAGACTGCCCTGGGCCGACAGCTGCGGGAGCAGTGCCTGCAGCGCATCCGCAAACGGCAGCTCCAGAATATCCAGAAACCAGGGCGCGATGATCAGATCGAAACTTTGCGCGGCAAAGGGCAGCTCGGGAAAACAGCCCAGCACGCTTTGATGATTGCCATGGCTGAGCGCAGGCTGCTGGATGTGCCAAGCGCGGGTAGAGTGTTCGATATCCGCCGGATACAGGCTGAGTTCATGCAGACTCAGCGCCTGGCCTTGCATGATGGCATCCGCGGTCAGTGCCAGCAGCGGATTGTGTTCCAGCGATACCCAGTGCACCGCCGGCAGACGTTGCGCCAGGCGATAGCTCAGGCCGCCAGCGCCGGATCCAAGTACCAACGCATGTCTGATGCCGGCATCCACATGCGACACCACATAGTCCGTGTAATAGGCCAGTTCGTCGCTGCCCCAGCACCAGTCACGAAACAATAGTTTGAAGTAGGAATGAATCTGCTGGGAGGACGGTAACACCGGCGCCTGGGGATAGCTGAGAAAGGCGTGTAGGCTGCTTTGCAGGAACGCCAGGTTGTGCGCCCGGGCCTGGGCCTGGGCCTGCAAGCGTTGGCGGGTCAGGGGCGAGCGCACCTGTTGCGCCTGCTGCTGGGCAAACTGGATCTGCTGGGTTTCCTCCTGCACATAGTTCTGGATTTTGGTGCCCCATTCCAGCAGCGCCAGCCCCGGACTGGGAAACAGCCAGGGAATTGCATTCAGCAACGGATAGGCTTGACTGGTGCTGTGCAGCCGGCCCGCCTCCAGACGCAACGCAGTGCCACTGCCAGGGCAACGCAACAGCGGGAGCAGCCAGGGATGCATGGCCAGTCCCTACCGCGCCGGCAGCGCGAAGTGCTGAATGGCGTAGTCCACCCGTTCCTCCACCGACATGTAAAAGTCATCCAGTTTTTCCAGATGCTTCAGCCTTGGCAGCAGACCCTGGGTGTTGGCCACCTGGATGGTGAGGCCGGGCCTGGCATTGAGTTCCAGCAGCAGTGGGCCGCGGTTGGCATCCAGCACCAGATCGGCACCCAGATAACCCAGATGGGTAACGTCATAGCAGCGCGCTGCCAAGGTCAATAACTGGCGCCAGTGCGGTACCTGGATGTCGGTAAAGGGCGAGCCGGTATCCGGATGCAGATCGATGGGGCGGTTGAATTGCACGGCACGGATGCCGCGGCCGGAGCCGATATCCAGGCCCACGCCCACAGCACCCTGATGCAAATTGGCCTTGCCATCCGAGGCACGGGTGGCCAGCCGTAACATGCCCATCACCGGAAAACCTTTGAACACGATCAGGCGAATATCAGGCACGCCTTCATAACTCAGTGCGCTGAACTGTGGATCGCCGATGATCAGGCCCTCAATCAGTACCACGTCCGGTTTGCCGCCCAGGGAGTACAGGCCACTCAGCACATTGGAAAGATGACGCTTGATCTCCGGGGCGTTCAGGCTGGCGCCGCTGGCTTTGCGAAAACGCTCGCCGTCCTTGCCCACAATCACCAGGATGCCTTTGCCGCCGCTACCTTGGGCCGGCTTGATCACGAACTGGTCGTAGGCGGCCAGAATGGGTTCGATGGCTTCGATCTCATGCTGCGTGCGAATCACTTCCAGCAGTTCCGGCGTCGCCACGCCGGCTTTGCGCGCCACCAGTTTGGTTTTGAGTTTGTCGTCCACCAGAGGGTAGCGGTTGCGCGGGTTGTAGCGGGAAATGTAGGCCACATTGCGCTGGTTCATGCCCAGGATGCCCAGTCGGTGCAGGCGCAACGGACTGATCCAGGTGGCCGGATCCAGCCAGCGCAGACCCGCCGCCAGATTCACGACCGCTCCGCCAGGCTGGCGAAGCGGCGCAGCTCCGACAAGCGGTAACCCGTGTAGCGGCCCAGCAGCAGGATCAGCGCCAGTACCACCAGATGCAGCTCCGGAAAGTTGAAGGCCAGGTGCCGGGTGAGCTCCTGATCCATCAGCAGGAACGCCCCCACCGCCACCACCAGACTGCCGGTGCCCTGCACCAGTACTTCATAGGGGCCGTTTTCTTCCCAGATGATGGACATGCGTTCGATGGTCCAGGCGATGATGATCATGGGGAAGAAGGTAATGGTCAGGCCCTGGATCAACCCCAGGCGGAAACTCACCACACTCACCACGGTGATAATGCCGATGACCACCAGCACCAGGGTGGCGATGCGGGCCACCAGCAGCAGGTTCAGGGACGACAGGTAAGAGCGGATCACCAAGCCCAGGGTGACCACCACCAGCAGGCTGATCACACCGGGCAGCAGTTCGGTCTGCAAAAAGGCCAGGGCCAGCAGCACCGGCATAAAGGTGCCGGAGGTCTGCACGCCGATGATGATACGCATGAACACCACTACCAGGGCGCCAAAGGGCAACAACAGCACCAGCTTGAAAACGCTTTGTTCTTCCACCGGCAGGCTGTACAGCGACAGTCCTGTGCTGCCGGCCCGGGCTCGCTCCTGGGACAACTCCAGGCTGGATCGGGTTTGACTGATCACGGAGAAACTCACCCGGCTGCGGGTACCGCCGATCACCTCCAGCACCGCTGGCGTTTCGGTCTGCCACAGCAGCAGGTTTTCCGTGGCTGCCACCGGGCCCGTATTGGGGTTGAACAATTGCCAGCGCTCGCCCGTCCAGACTTGCACCAACTCCGTCAACGGCTGTCGCCGGCGGCCATCTTCCAACACCAGGGCCTGTACCCGCCGTGCCGGCACATTGGCCTGCGCCAGCAGGTTGGCGAACAGGGTGGGTAGGGGGAATTGGTTGGCCAACAGCGCCAGGCTTTGGTCTCTGGGCAGGGAGCTGATTTCCAGCACCAGTTGCTGGGCCAGGCTGTACTCATCCGCCGAAAGCGGCAGCACGCGACCCAACACATCCAGTGCGGCAGTCCGGTAGGGCTCGTCCCAGAACACTACATCTGGTTCGGCGGGTGGCGGTAGCTGGAAAGCGGTACTGGTATCAGGCACCAGTTCCACTTCGTAGAACAGCAGTTGGTCACCTCGCACATCACGCCGGGTCCAGTGGGCGTAGCGTTGCCCAGCCTGTTCCTCCACCACAAAGCCATAGCCGGTACTGGCGGAGCGCTCATCGATAATGCGGTAGCCGCTCTGCTCCGGCGGCAGGGTCAGAATTACCTGGGCGGGGCCGCCCTGGGCGTTGAAGGAAATGCGCGCCTCTACCTGCCAGACGGTCTGCTGCTGGCCGGGGAGAAAGGGCACGCCGTAGGTCTGATGCCTGAACAGGGCTATCAATATGCCGGCCAGGATCAAAAAGGCGACAAAGAACAAAAACGGCCAGCGCTGGGACATCAGGGTTCCACCGGCTCAGCCTGGTTCCGGCCCCGGGGCCGGAACGGCGGCTGTACGAACTGCTGACCCACGTCAATCAAGGCGGTGTCGGTAAGAAAACTGCGGCCCAATACCATCTGGTGATCAGTGCGCACTCTATCGGTGACGGTGAACTCGTAGTTATTGTGCACATCACCCAGGCGCACGTTCAGCGCTACCACCGGTCGCCTTGTGCCCGTGTTGTCGCCTGGGACGAAGGTGCGCACATAGCGCAGCACCACCCGTTCCACGGCCCGCTCAGCTGGGGCGCCGTTGCCAGCGTCGGTGCGAACCCGAAAGCGCACCCATTGCTCGCCGTCACGCTCGAACTCCACGAGCTCGTCGGCTTGCACGGAGTTGCCGGCGGCACTGCTGTCGATACGGGCAGTGAGGCTGACACCGGGTGGCTGCAGCCAGACCCGCTCCAGCTCCCCCAGCACCATTTTGTTGTCTTGCATGATCACGCGTTGGATTTCCTGGGGTGGACAGGCAATGGGCGCAGGGGCGCTGGCCGCCGGACAGAGTATGCGCAGAGCCTCCGGCAAGGCTTCCAGCTTGCCAGCAAGCAGATCCACACTGTCCAGCTGCAGGTCGACCTGACTCACCAAACCACGTTGAGTGCTCTGCAGCTCGGTCAACTGGGCCTCGAGTGTGGCCAGCTCTGCGCGCAGGCTCTGCAGGCTGGCGCCCATTTGTAGCAACAGTGGATCCGGTTCCGCAGGCGCTGGCGCCTGCTCCCAGTGCGCACAACTTGCGCAGAGCAGCACCAGTGCCCAGCCTGTAACTCGTTTCCCCAAAGCCTGTCCCCGGCGGTTATGCGGTGTGGTCGGCAAATTGCCAACAAAAGTCTGCGGATTCTAGCGGATGCGGGTACTGCCTGAACATCTGCACGGGTCTCGTCGGCACAGTTGTGGGGTTGGCGCGACAGTGCCTGGGCTTGCCTCTCACCAGGAAAATACTGTATAAATATACACCTATCCACTGATGGCCTGCGGGAGCCGACGAGATGCTTGAACAGGCTGACAC
>JBJHDG010000063.1:0-10650 GCA_050486425.1 Pseudomonadales bacterium
GTCATCCTTGGTGCAGCGCAGACCCACATGGGCGGCGGCGATACCGGATGCCATGAAACGTCGGTTGGTGACGATGGCAGCCTTGGGCAGGCCAGTGGTGCCGGAGGTAAAGATATAAAATGCCGGAGATTCCACATCCACGGCGGCTGTTTCCGCCGGGTTGTCGCTGGACGCATCGGCACTGATGGCATCCAGGTCCCGGGCCCAGGCTGGGATCACATCATCGGCTTTGTCTTTCACCACAAAGAAGTCTTGCCCTTGGGTCAGCGGTATATCTCCCAGGGCATCGCCCACCGCAGCCGCCACTTCCGCACCCACAATCACCTTGCGGCAGTCAACGCTGGCGATGCAATGTACCAGCGGTACACCGGTCAAACTGGTGTTGATCATGGCGGCGGTCACGCCCAGCTTGTTGACCGCGATGGCTGCGGCCAACATTTCGATGCGGTTCTCCAGCATCACGCAAACGGCATCGCCGGCCTGCAATCCCTCTGCCTTCAGGGTGTTGGCGTAGCGGTTGGCCAGGGCGTTGAAGTCCTGCCAGCTGATGCGGCGGTCTTCAAAGATGATCATGGTGTGATCACCCAACTCGGCGGCGTTGCGTGCCACCTGGGCGCCCAGGCAATTCATGGTCTTGTTGCGCGAGGGAATGGCGTATTTGATGCGCTTTAGCAGCCCGCCCAGTTCTTTGGTGGTGCGCAGCACTTCTGCGAAGCCCATAAGTTCTCCTTGTTTAAGGTGCGCCGCTGACCGGCGAATTGGAAAAAGGCCAACCTTACCCACCCCGGATGCCCCGGACAAGTAAAACCGGTCCGGGACACGGCGCGGAAACCTTGTTAACGAATTCAAGTGCTTAGCATCGCGCAGGCCCGGCTGTAGCGGCGCTTGATGCCTGCAGCTAGATAAACAGGGCTAGATAAACATCGGGGTATCCCCCGCGTCCGCATGCTCCTTGGGATTCAGGCGCCGGGCCAGTTCCGGGTCGATGGCGCTATACCTGTATACGCCGTCCGCCCCCAAATCCCGGCGCAGGCGGAAGCGGTGCAACAGCAGATTGATGTGGGCGATGGCCTCGCCCAGGGCCATCATCCGTTGCATGGGCTCCAGCTCGCGGCGGAACAGGGCAGGCAACATTTCAGCGGCGCTGCGGGGGGTGCTGGCGCACTGCTCCTCAATGATCAGCATGCGATCCTCGTGGTGCCAGATCAGATGGCGCAGGCGTTCGCGGATGCCATAGAAGGGCAGGTTATGGGCCGGCAATACCAGGGTGTCCGCCGGCAACCTGAGCAGTTTCAGGTGGGAATCCAGCCAGGCCTGCAGCGGATTGGCCTCGGGCTCCACCGGCTGCACCGAGACATTGGAGGTGATCACCGGCAGGATCTGGTCGCCCGAGAGCAGAATACCCAGTTGGCGGTTGTACAGGCAGGCATGCTCCGGGGAATGGCCGGCGCCTGTGACCACCTGCCATTCGCGGCCGCCGATACTCAGTACCTGGCCATCCAGCAGGCGCTGGTAGCTGCCTGGGAACTGGATACCCAGCATGCCCGCATTGCGGCCCTGCTCCGGATCCCGTTCCAACTCGGCCTTGCGTGCCTCCCACATGGCCTGAATCTGATCGAAAAAGCCCATGTCCATGCCCGCACGCTGGAAGTGCTGGCGTCCCTGCCAGTTCAAAAAATGGCCGGGGCCGCCACCACCCGCCTGCATCATGCGCATGTGCAAAAATTCCAGCTGAGTCATGAGCAGCGGACACTGAAACTGTTCCGTGATCATGGCCGCCTGGCCGGTGTGATCCGGGTGCATGTGGGTGCAGATCACCCCCAGCACGGGTTTGCCGCCCATATCGCCGGCGAACAATTGCTGCCACAGCACCCGTACCTGTTCATTGGCCAGGCCGGTATCCACCACATACCAGCCCGCGGCATCTTCCAGCAGATACAGGTTGATGTGGTTCAGTGACCCGCCCATGGGCATGCTGAGCCAGCGCACGCCGGGTGCGATTTCCAGGCTGGTGCCCGGCGGGGGGTGATCGGCGTAGGGATAGCTCGGCTGTCCCTGGTCCGGTTGATACTGCTGCTGCAAGGCCATGGCCTGCTCCTTGAATTGATGAAATCCGATTATAGCTGCAGGGTTCTTTGCCATGCTGAGCCGTCAGACAGCTCCCTGGTTACACGGGTCTTGTGTGGCTGGCGGGAGTAGAATGCAGCGTCTGAATTCCTGTTTATCCCCGTTTGGAGGTTGCCATGGCCATGAACGTCAAACCCGTGCCCACGCTGGATGCACGCATCAACGAAATCCGGCTGGCCACAGCCGAAATCATCAACCAGGACATTTTGCCCATTGAATCCCAGCTCTGGGCCTCGGATCCGGAAGCCTCCGCGGAGTCCGGCGCCAAGCCCACGGCGGAAGCCAAGGCCTTGCGCCTGGCCGTGCAGGAAAAGGTGAAACAGGCTGGCCTCTGGGCGCCCCATCTGCCCAAGGAATTTGGTGGCATGGGCCTGACCTTTATGCAGCATGCCTACATGAACGAAGTGTTGGCCTACAGCCCGGGCGCGGCATCCCTGTTTGGCGTGGTAGCGCCCAATTCTGGTAACCAGAAACTGCTGGTGCAGTACGGCACGCCCGAGCAGCATGAAAAATGGCTGAAACCACTCACCGACGGCACCATGCAGTCCGGCTTTTCCATGACGGAGCCGGATAACGCCGGCTCCGATCCCCGTTCCATTCAAACCCGCGCCGTGCTCGATGGTGATGAATGGGTGATTACCGGCCGTAAGTGGTTCACCTCCAATGGCCATGCCGCCGATTTCTTTATCGTCATGTGCCGCACCGCCGATGAAAATGATCCCTCCGGTGCCAACGATAAAATGACTCAGATCATCGTGCCCAAGCACGCGCCCGGGGTGAACGTGGTGCGTGGTGTGCCGGTGTGGGGTCGGCCCTCCAGTCACTGTGAAATCGTTTACGACAATGTGCGAGTGCCGAGGGAAAACCAGTTGGGTCGCACCGGTTCCGGCCATCAGGCGGCCCAGGATCGCTTGGGAGCAGGCCGGGTGTATCACTGCATGAACTCGGTGGGTGCCATGTGGCGCGCCTTCGACCTGATGGTGGAACGTGCCATGACGCGCAAGGTGCATGGTGGCCTGCTGCAGGAAAAACAGTTTATCCAAGGATTTATCGCGGATTCCTACATCGACATTCAGGCGGCACGCCTGATGACCATCCATTGTGCGGAAAAGATGGAGAGTGGCGCCGACCCGCGCACGGATATTTCTGCCCTGAAAATCTTCGTGCCGGAGATGTTCCATCGGGTGGTGGATCGCGCCATTCAGGTCTGGGGCGCTGCCGGTGTCTCCGGGGATCTGCCTTTGGCGGGCATGTATATGGGTGCCCGCACCTTGCGCCTGGCCGACGGTCCCGACGAGGTACACCGTATTCTCATCGCCAAGAATGTACTGGCCCGCTATCAGCGGGGCGAAACCTGGGATTTCGGCAATTGAGGAGGCAGGATGAAATACAAGCTATTGGGTAACAGCGGCTTGCGGGTGTCGGAACTGGCGCTGGGCGCCATGACCTTTGGCACCGAGATGGGCATAGGTGTGGACAAGGCCGAAAGCCGGCAAGTCTATGATGCGTTTCGTGCCGCTGGCGGTAACTTTATTGATACCGCCAACGGCTACAACGCCGGCACCAGCGAAACCTTTCTCGGTGAATTCATGGCCAAGGAGCGGGAGCGGGTGGTGCTGGCCACCAAGTACACCTTGCCCATGCGCGGGCGCGATGTGAATGCTTTCGGTAACTCGCGCAAGAACATGATGGAATCCGTACATGCCAGTTTAAAGCGGTTAAATACCGACTACATCGATCTGTACTGGGTGCATGCCCGAGACTATCTCACCCCCATCGAAGAAGTGATGCGCGGGTTGGATGATCTGGTGCGGCAAGGCAAGGTGCTCTATGTGGGTGTTTCCGACACGCCGGCCTGGGTGGTGTCACAAGCAAATACCCTGGCGGAATTGCGCGGCTGGACCAGCTTTGTCGGTTTGCAGGTACGCTACAGTCTGCTGGATCGCAGCGTGGAGCGGGAACTGCTGCCCATGTCCCGGGCGCTGGATTTGGGCGTTACGCCCTGGGGCATTCTGGGGTCAGGGATTCTCAGCGGCAAATACAACCAGAACCCGGATACCAAGGGTCGGGCCCAGGCCCGGGGCCAGATTGATGACCGCTCCCTGCGCATTGCCAGTGAAGTACTGGCCATTGCCAACGAAATCGGTGCCTCGGCCACCCAGGTGGCCATTGCCTGGGTGCTGCGCGGCCCGGCACTGATCGTGCCGTTGATCGGTGCCCGCACCCTGGCGCAGCTGGAGGATAATCTGGGTTGTCTTAACCTGAACCTAACGGATGCGCATATGCAGCGTCTTAATGAGATCAGTGCCATCAACCCGGGTTTCCCCCACGACATGCTCTCGCGTCAGGCGGAGCAGCGCGCCAATCGCATTTACAATCACAGGGCATGGCGCACACCCGGTTAGATACGCCTTTCCTATAATTGAACGCATAGCTTCATCAACAGGTGGTGCGATTTGGCACTGAATGATCAGGAGCAGGTCAGGGTGCTGTGGCTTAACCGGGGCATTGCTCTGGCCGCCACCCTGATCATTCTGGGCTTCGGGTTATTGGCGTTGCGGGCAGGATTGGAGACGCCGTTGACCTGGGCCGTGCGTATGCTGGCGGTGGCCGCCAGTGTGGGTTACCTGCTGCTTACCTTTGTCAGTCGCCAGGTACGTGCCGACCCCTGGCGTTGGCAGCTGCTGCCAACCACCGGCTACGGCATCTATGCCCTGGGCACCATCTACGCCTACGAATTTTCTCTGGGCACGGTCCTGGTCGGCTGTGTGGTGTTTACCGGCTGCGGCATGCTGTTTAAGTCCCGGCGCTTGCTCACCAGCTACTTTGCTGCCATGTATCTGCTGGTGGTGGTCCTGTATGGCCTGAGCGGATTGTCGTTAACCTCCGGCAGCGGCTTCGGTGTGATGATGCTGACCACCCTTATGGGTGCCGTCTACGCCGCCATGATGTTACGGCTCACGGCAGAGCTGCGTACCCAGGAAAACGAGGAATTGCTGCGCGCCATGTTTGAGGGTTCTGCGGACGCCATTTTGCTGGTAGAGCCGAACTCCGGCGACATTATTCGCGCCAATGGCCAGGCCCGCAACCTGCTGGGAGTCCATGGCGCCAGCGATAATATCCTGGATCTGTTGCTGCACATCCAGCCTGAGGATGTGGAGCCGTTTTTTGATTCCTTGCGTAACCAGGGACACTGGCGCGCCGAGCAACTTTTCAAGCTGCGGGACGGTCGTGAATTCTGGGCCGACGTGGCGGTTCGGTTGCTGCGACAATTTGCCCAGCCTTTGGCCTTGTTGCGCATAACTGATATCAGTGAACGCAAGGCCCTGGAACACAGTCTGCATGCCGCCAAGCTCACCGCTGAAGCTGCCGTTGCTGCCCGCGGTCAATTTCTGGCCAATATGAGCCACGAAATTCGAACCCCCATGAATGGTGTGATTGGCATGACCGGGTTACTGCAGGATACCCAACTCACCCCGCAGCAGACGGAGTATGTGGAGACCATCCGTATCAGTGGTGAGGCGTTGCTCACCATCATCAATGACATCCTGGATTTTTCCAAGATTGAGGCGGGTTATCTGAGTCTGGAGGAACAGCCATTCGCTGTGGAACAGCTGGCTTCGGAAAGCATTGATCTGGTGGCAGCAGCAGCGGCGCGTAAACAATTGGAACTGTCCTTTTATGTAGAGCCCCAGGTGCCCACAGAGCTGACCGGAGATGCGGGTCGCATGCGCCAGGTGCTGGTCAATCTGCTGAATAACGCGGTGAAGTTTACCGAGGCCGGTGAAGTGCATCTGCGCATTGGTGGCAAGGCGCTGGAATCCGGTTTGTTCGAGCTGCGTGCGGAGATTCGGGACACCGGCATTGGTATCGAAAATCAGCGTATCAATGCGTTGTTTGAGCCTTTTACTCAGGCCGATGTTTCCACTACGCGCAAGTACGGTGGTACCGGTTTGGGATTGTCCATCTGTCGCAGTCTGGTGCATCTCATGGGCGGCGAAATATCGGTGCAGTCTGCACTGGGCCGCGGCTCCACCTTTATGTTCACCGCACGCATGCATCCGGGCGCAGTTACCGGTGGCATGGATTTACCAGACCAGGTACGTGGCAAACGCATATTGGTGGTGGACGACAATGCCACCAACCGGGATGTGCTGCGACTGACCTTGCAACATTGGGGCGCCAATGTGGTGTGCGCGGACAGCGCCATGGTGGCTATCGGTCGGCTGGATGCCGGGCCTGCTTTTGATCTGATTATCACCGACTATCAGATGCCCGAAATGGACGGTCTGGACTTTGCGCGCCTGGCCAGGCACAGAATGCGGCAGTGCCCGCCCATTGTGCTGCTGACATCGGTGGAATACACGCCAGACAGCAAAGAGCATCCATTTGCGGCCACCCTCACCAAGCCGGTCAAGCGTTATGCCCTGCGTCGGGTGATAGAGCGATTGTTGGATGAGGCGGGCGCCGTGGCGGCAGATGCGCAGCCTGACTTGGATGTAGTTGCGGAGGTGCCGGCCGCTACTCTGGCCCAGGCACGCAAGGGTGCACCACTGCGCATCCTGTTGGCGGAAGATAATCCGGTAAATCAGAAAGTGGCCATGCGCATGCTGCATCGGCTGGGCCATGACGCCGACCTCGCCACCAACGGCAAGGAGGTGGTGGCCCTGTCCCGGGCCGTGCCCTACCACTTGATTCTGATGGATGTGCAGATGCCGGAGATGGATGGCTATGAAGCCACGGCCGTGATCCGGGCGCTGTCACAGCAGCAACCCTACATCGTGGCCATGACCGCGAATGCCATGGAGGGTGATCGCGAGCAATGTCTGGCCGCTGGTATGGATGACTACATGCCCAAGCCGGTACGCCTGGAAGTGCTGGCCGGGTTGCTGCAGCAAGTGGAGGCGCGGGTTGATCCCCCCGGTCCGCTGCCGGCAAATAGCGACAGTGCGTAGATTGTCGTTGACAGGTCCCAGTCGCAGGCGCAGTATTTTCCCATCTTGGCTTTCCCGTGACACATTGAGCACACCCATGTATCCCGTTTGGCAAAACCACACCCATAAGCTGGCACTAGGCCGGACTCCTTCCCGCACCTTTATTCATGGTGGGGTGGTGATGGCGTGCTATGCCGTGGAGGGCGCATTGGGATGATCCGTTAAGTAAATTTTTCGGAAAACGAAAACCCCGAAGCGCCCCCGGCCTTCGGGGTTTTCGCGTTTCTGGGCAGGAATTTTGGGCAAAAAGAACTTGGCTGCTGGTGGGCAGTATGCAAACGCAACAGATAAAACAGTTACAGAACAACATCCAGCGCACCCTGGCACTGGGTTTCTTTCATGTGTTTATCGTCATCATGCCGGTGCTGGTGCCGTTTTTTCAGGGCCATGGTTTGTCCATGCAGGAAGTTTTTGCCCTGCAAGCGCTGTTCGCGGTGGTGGTGCTGGTGATGGAGATTCCCTCCGGCTATTTCGCCGACCTTTGGGGCCGCAAGGCAACCTTGATCGCGGGTTGTTTGTTTCTGGCGCTGGGTCATAGCACGCTGTTGATTGCGCAGGATTTTTGGACCCTGGCATTGTTCGAGGTTCTGCTCGGCATCGGCTCCAGCCTGCTTTCAGGTGCTGATCTGGCCATGCTTTACGACAGTGAGCAGGCATTGGAGGCCAATCCCAGGCAACAGCAGCAGGCGGTGGGTCGACTGTTCATGGCGCACACCACCTCGGAAGCATTGTCCGCGGTGGCTTGCAGTCTGCTGCTGCTGATTTCCATGCAGGCGGTGGTTTGGGTGCAGGTTGCGGTGGGCTTCATACCCTTGCTGCTGGCGCTGAGTCTGGTGGAGCCACCCGGTGAACGCCTGGCCAAGGGTGCGCATCTGGACAATATGCTGCTGATTACGCGTCACCTGTGGCAGCAGAATGCCGTGTTGCGGTTGACGTTTCTGGGCTTGTCCATTTGGGGCCTGACCACGTTTTACGCGGTCTGGTTGCTGCAGCGATTGTGGCAGGATCAGGGTATTGCATTGGCGCACTTTGGTTATTTGTGGGCAGTGTTGATGCTGACCTCGGCGCTGGCCGGCCGCTTTGCCCTGCGTCTGGAACAGCGCCTGGGTGTGCGTACCCTGATTTGGATGGTCGGGCTGGCGCCGGTGTTGGGCTATCTGGGTTTGGCCTGGTTTGGTCTCTGGGGCGGGTTGCTGGCCAGTCTGAGTTTCTTCATCGCGCGCGGTCTGGGCATGGTGATTTTGCGCCAGGCACTGAACAGTCGGGTGCCTGGCATCTGGCGTGCCACAGCAAACTCCATGGTGAGTTTTCTGTTCCGTGGCAGCTTTGCGCTGACCGCACCGGTGGTGGGCCAGGTGCTGGATCTTTGGGGTATGCAGGTGACGCTGTTGTTGCTGGCACTGATGTCGGCGGCCATCTTTGCCGGGTTGCTGTTGCCGCTGCTGGCAGCCATTCGCCAGGATCGACGCCAGCAGGCGGCGGCAGCGCTGTCAGCGGTTGCGCCCGCACCGGCAGCGGCTGCGGCGCAGGCGGGTTCAGTGCAGGCCTGATGCTGGTCAGGGGTAACCAGCGGGCGGCAGAAATCTGAACCCGGCCTGCTCCAGGAAGCCGGCGGCCGCCAAGGTGCTCAGATCGCCCAGTTCCGGCCCGATAATCTGCACGCCGATGGGCAAGCCCTCGGCGCTGTAGCCGGTGGGAATCACGGTGGCAGGCAGGTAGCAGAGGCTGGGTAACCCAGCCCAAAACAGTTGTTGCCAATAGGGCTGAGTCGCAGCGTCCACGCTCAGACTGCGTTCGGCAAACGCGCGCTGATCCTGGGGAAAGGCGGGGGTGGCGGCAATGGGTGCGATCAGCACATCCCAGACTTCAAAGAAGCGTTGCCAGGCCCAGCGCAACTGGGTGCGCACTTCATTCAGTACCAGCCATTGCGGGTGGGAGAGGTCGCGTTGGGTACCCATGGCGGCGCGCAGCAGCTGGTTGTAAAGGCGATGGTACTCGGCCGGTTCAAAGTCCGGGCGGGCATCAAAGTTGACGAAGGCGCCTTCAAAGGCAAAGGCCTCGGCCACCAGCGCAATTTGCTTGCAGATGGCCTCGGAGACAGGTGCAAACGCATCCTGCTGCCAAACCGCCACGCGAAATTCACCCAAGCCGGTGGCGCGCGGCGGTGTCAGCGCCAACTGATAGCCGCGGGCTTGAATTTGATCCGGTCCAGCACAAGCCAGCAGTGTGGCTTTCAGGTCGGCGGCGGAGCGGGCCAATGGGCCGATCACACCAATATCTGCCGGGGCCAGCAGCTTCGCCGCGGAATGCCCGCGACTGGGGATCAATTCATAGCTGGGCTTGTGGCCGAACAAGCCGCAGTAATGGGCAGGGTTGCGAATGGAGCCGCCAATGTCGGAACCCAGCTCCAGCCCGGTGAGCCCGGCCGCCAGGGCAGCCGCGGCACCACCGGAGGAACCACCGGGGGTGCGGCTGCTATCCCAGGGATTGTGGGTGGTGCCATAAATGTCGTTGTAGGTCTGCCAATCTGCCAGATGCAGTGGCACATTGGTTTTGCCAAAGATAATGGCACCGGCAGCTTTCAGCCGCGCCACCGCCAGGGCATCGGTGATGGCCAGATTATTTTCCAGCGCCGGATCCCCCCAGGTGGTGAGCAGACCGGCGACATCGAAAGACTCCTTCACTGTCATGGGCACACCGTGCAGGGGGCCCAGATGCTGGCCCCGGCGCAGTGCCCGATCGGCCGCGGCGGCGGCATCCCAGGCGCGTTCGCGGTCATCCACCACAATGGCATTGAGGGCGGGATTGTATTTGTCCACGCGCTGCAGGTAATGGTCCAACAGTTCCCGGGCGCTGAGTTCGCCGGCGCGAATACGCTGCGCCAAGGAGAGGGCGGATTGGAAGGCGATATCGGTCATGCAATATCCTTATGCAGCGGGGCAGTTCGCCTGGCTGCCACTCTAAGCGCCCCGGCGCCGGATGTTAAGATGAGCTGCGGGTTTTGTGATGGATACACGAAAAGGAGTACCCATGCAGGAGGAGCAAGCACCAGCCTTCGAATTCCGTTTCCGGGTTCGCTATGCCGAATGTGATGCCCAGTCGGTGGTGTTCAATGCCAGGTATGCCGACTACGTGGATATCAGTGTCAATGAGTACATTCGTACCCTGTTTGGCAGCTACCAGGCCATGCTGGATCAGGACCTCGACATCCAAGTGGTGAGCCTGACCATCAACTGGAAAGCCCCGGCCCGCTTCGATGATGTGTTATGCGCCCAGATTCGCCTGGCGCATCTGGGCAATACCTCGCTGCGTTTGCGCCTGGATTTTTTCCGACATCCGGATCGGGCCTTGCTGGCCGATGCTGAAATCACCTATGTGATGGTATCACCGGCCAGCCTTACCAAGCGCCAGATTCCAGATGCAGTGCGCACACTGCTGCAGACCGGCGGTGCTGGTGTGCTGATCAGTCACGCTGGCGAGTGATGCGAGTGGGCGTTATGCGGCGTTGGTTTGTGGTGCTGTTGCTGCT
>JBJHDG010000064.1:0-10645 GCA_050486425.1 Pseudomonadales bacterium
GTTGGAAACTGTCACTGCCCGGGTGCGGGAATTGGAAGCCATGCGTGGTGAGCGCGCAGGTGCCGTCAATGACGTGCGCTCAGCGCTGGAATCGGCGCGGGTGGACCGCCAGGGTTTGGCGGTGAACCGGGCCAACCTGCTGGAGCAGATTGCGGCTACCGGACTGAGTTTCGAGCAGGTGCGGGCGGAACTGCCGGCAGAAGCCAGCGAGGCTGCCTGGGCCGAGCAATTGGACAAGCTGCTGGCACGCATTACCCGGCTTGGGCCCATCAACCTGGCGGCCATTGAGGAATTTCAGTCTCAGTCGGAGCGCAAGCAGTACCTGGACGACCAGGAAGCGGACTTGACGGAGGCACTGGAAACCTTGCGCAATGCCATTCGCCGCATCGACAAGGAAACCCGTGAGCGCTTCAAGGAGACCTTCGAGCAGGTTAATCAGCACCTGCAGCAGCTGTTCCCGAAAGTGTTCGGCGGTGGGCATGCTTATCTGGAACTCACCGGTGAGGATCTGTTGGATACCGGCGTGTCCCTGATGGCGCGGCCGCCGGGCAAGCGCAATTCCAGTGTGCATCTGCTCTCCGGTGGTGAGAAAGCCATGACCGCAGTGGCGCTGATCTTTTCCATTTTCCAGCTTAATCCCAGTCCGGTCTGTTTGCTGGATGAGGTGGATGCGCCCCTGGATGATTCCAACGTAGCCCGTTTTGCGGATCTGATCCGCACCATGTCGGCTGAGGTGCAATTTGTGTTTATCACGCACAACAAACTCACCATGGAGATGGCGGATCAACTCATGGGTGTCACCATGAATGAACCAGGCGTTTCCCGCCTGGTCAGTGTAGACGTGGAAGAAGCCGCCGCCATGGCGGAAGCCTGATGTTGAACTGCCTGATGTAGAGCTGCATGTTGAACTGACAGCAGCGCCGGCGGCGTTTAAACTGGTCGGCGGTATCTGCTACTTTCGCTCTGGACATCGAGGAACCTGCGTGGATATCAAAAGTTTGATATTGATTGGCGGCGGTTTGCTACTGGCGGCAGTCATCGGTCATGGCTTCTGGCTGGCCTGGCGCAACAAGCAGAGTGGCTTGAAGGTGAAGCTGGATACCCGTATCCCGCAGGAAGACCTGGATACCATTGACCTGCTGCGCGGTGAGTTGCCCAATGGCGGCGCCCGCGTGCGCCCGCGGGCTACCGAAGATCCACCATTGACGCCCCCGGCGCGTGAAGGCAGCGCTGCAAGTAGCCTGCGTGGCCAGCAGGTGGAACTGGGTTTTCCCGAAGCCGGCGGCAGCACCCTGACCACCGCGGCGGGCGATCGTATCCTGACCGCACGTGGCAGCGCACAGCGTAGCCCTGCGCCGCAGGTCGGCGCCGGTGCCCGCCCGCGGCCCCAGCAGCCGGCAGCAAAAGCCCGCCCCGCAGCGGCCGCCCAGGAGCGGAGCGCAGATCCGGAGTTGCCGGACGAAGTGGTGATCATCAATGTGCTGGCGCGTGGCGGCGATCAATTCGCCGGCGACGCCCTGATGGATTTGTTTTTGCGCCATAACCTGAAGTTTGGCGATATGAACATCTTCCATCGCCTGGATGCCAGCAGCCGCCAGCCCCTGTTCAGTCTCGCCAGCGCAGTCGAGCCTGGCACCTTCGATCTGGCCGCCATGGACAGTTTCCGCACCAAGGGTGTCAGCCTGTTCATGCGCTTGCCCTGTGCCGGTGATCCGCTGTCCTGTTTCAACGACATGTTGTTGGTAGCCCGGGATATTGCCACTACGCTGAGCGGCGACATGAAAGATGAGCAGTTCAGCGTCATGACCGCCCAGAGCATCGAGCATTGCCGCAGTCGCATTACCGACTACACACGTAAAAGCCTTTCCCACCGCGATTGAGCCGGGGCCCTGATGAGCAGCCCCAGATCCGCCGCCCAGCGTGTTGCCTGGCTCCGCCAGCAGATTGAGCATCACAACCATTGTTACCACGTACTGGATGCACCAGAAATTTCCGATGCGGATTTTGATGCGTTGTTTGACGAGCTGCGGACGCTGGAAGCCGCGCATCCAGATCTGATCAGCGTTGACTCGCCCACCCAGCGCGTGGGTGGTGCGCCCCTGGCTGGCTTTACTCAGGTGACACATCAGGTGCCCATGCTGTCACTGAATAAAGTCAGTGAGTTGGAAGAACTAGTGGCTTGGGATATTCGCATCCGCAAAGAGCTGGCACTAGATACAGCCCTGGCATACAGCTGCGAACCCAAGATCGATGGTGTGGCAGTGAGTCTGCTGTATCTGCAGGGCCACCTGCAGCAGGCGGCCACCAGGGGTGACGGCCAGCAGGGCGAAGACATCACCGCCAATGTGCGCACCATCAAGGCCGTACCGCTGCGATTACAAGGGCAGGCGCCGCCACTGTTGGAAGTGCGGGGTGAAATCTATATGCCCATTCCCGCCTTCAATGCTTTCAATGCCCAGGCCGCGGCCCGGGGCGAGACAACCCTGGTGAATCCACGTAACGGTGCCGCGGGCAGTTTGCGTCAGCTGGATCCGCGCATCACTGCCAGCCGGCCGCTGAGTCTGTTCTGCTACGGCATCGGCCGCGTAGAGGGTGCGCCCATGCCTGCCACCCAGGCAGCGCAGATCGCGCTGTTGCGCAGGCTGGGTTTACGCACCAATCCGGAATTTTCTCTGCAGCCGGATATCAACGCCTGCATCGCCTACATCCAGGCGTTGCAGGACAAGCGCGACGCGCTGGATTACGAAATTGATGGCGCCGTCATCAAGGTGGATGCGCTGAACCTGCAACAGCGGTTGGGGAATCAGTTACGCCGGCCGCGCTGGGCCATGGCCTTCAAGTATCCGGCCCAGGAAGCCAGCACCCGCCTGCTGGACGTGGAATTTCAGGTCGGGCGCACCGGCGCCATCACGCCCGTCGCGCGACTGGAACCCGTATTCGTGGGCGGCGTCACTGTCAGCAATGCCACCTTGCACAATATGGATGAAATCGCGCGTTTGGATCTGCGCATTGGTGATCAGGTGCTGATTCATCGCGCGGGTGACGTGATTCCCAAGATCATGCAGGTGGTGCCGGGCTC
The DNA here is from genome assembly GCA_050486425.1 of Pseudomonadales bacterium. GTDB lineage: Bacteria > Pseudomonadota > Gammaproteobacteria > Pseudomonadales > Azotimanducaceae > SKXG01. The sequence continues at coordinate 3,080 of JBJHDG010000064.1, forward strand.
TCGCCGCAAGGGTGCACGCAGGATTCAGCTGCCGGCGGTCTGCCCGGCCTGTGGTGCTGCCGTGGTGCGCGTTGCCGACGAGGCTGTGGCCCGCTGCAGTGGCGGGCAGCGCTGCCCCGCCCAGCGCGTGCAGGCGATTTTGCATTTCGGTTCCCGCCTGGCCATGGATATCGACGGCCTTGGTGAAAAGCTGGTGCAGCAACTGGTGGACGCCAATCTGGTGACCCAGGTGGCGGATCTGTATCAGCTCACCCAAGCGCAGCTGATGTCCCTGGATCGCATGGGAGAGAAATCGGCACAGAATCTGCTGGCGGCATTGGCGCAGAGTAAAACCACCAGCCTGGCCCGCTTCATCTACGCCCTGGGTATTCGGGAAGTCGGGGAGGCCACCGCGCAGAATCTTGCCGCGCACTTTGGGGATCTGCCGGCGTTGATGGCTGCTGACAGGGACGCGCTCATGGCAGTGCCTGATGTGGGTGAAGTGGTGGCCGCCCAGGTGCAGGCGTTTTTTCAGGATCCCGGTAATCAGCAAGTCATTGCTGCGCTGCAGGCCGCGGGCGTGCATTGGCCCATCAGCCAACGGCCAGCGGGTGCTGCCGCACCCCTGGCAGGTCAGACCTGGGTGCTCACCGGCACCCTGGAAAGTCTCAGCAGGGAGCAGGCCAAGGCGCGTCTGCAGGCGCTGGGCGCCAAGGTAGCCGGCTCGGTTTCGGCCAAAACGGACGTGGTGGTGGCTGGGCCTGGTGCTGGCAGCAAACTGGCAAAAGCCCAGGAATTGGGGCTGAAAGTACTGGATGAGGCGGCGCTGCTGGCATTGCTCGCGGAAACTGACTAGGCTGCTGCGGCTATGAGCTTGCCGCTGTCACCCAATGTGCTGAAGTTGCTGAAGTTGTTGGCACCCCTGTTGCTCAGCGGTTGCATGACCACCCAACCCAGTCAGGTGGACGATGTTTGCGCCATCTTTGCCGAAAAACGCGGCTGGTACCGGCAGTCAAGCCGCGCCCAGCAGCGTTGGGACGTGCCCATCCATATCAAGATGGCCTTCATGCATAAGGAGTCCACCTTCGCTGCCCGGGCCCGGCCGGAGCGCACCAAACTGCTGTGGGTGATACCCTGGCGCCGCCCATCCAGCGCCTACGGCTTTGCCCAGGCCACCAATGCGGCCTGGTCCGACTACCAGCGCGCCACGGGGCGCACCCGGGCTCGCCGCAACAACTTTGGCCATGCCATGGACTTTATCGGCTGGTACAACCATGAAAGCGCGCGCCGGCTGGGGATTCCCAAGCATGATGCCTATCGGCTTTATCTGGCGTATCACGAAGGCCATGGCGGCTATGCCCGGGGCAGCTTCAACACTAAACCTCATGTGCAGGACTACGCCCGCCGGGTGGCGCAAAAGGCCGCACGCTATGAAAGCCAATTGCAGCAATGCGAATCCCGCCTGCGACGCCGGCTGTGGCTACCCTTTCTGTAGGTCGGCCTGATGGCAGAGTTGCTGGGACCTGAAACCACATCGGATGCTACAGCCGGTACCTGGCTGGACGAACGGCTGAAAGCCGCGATCCAGGAGGCCTACCGCACCTGGCTGGCGGCCCGGGGTTTTCAACCCAGACGCGGCCAGCGCGAAATGATTGCCGCCATTGCGCGTACGCTCACCCAGGTAGCAGAACCCCGCCTGCTGGTGGTGGAGGCGGGCACGGGCACCGGCAAAACTGCCGCCTATTGCCTGGCGGCAGTGCCCATCGCGCAAACCCTGGGTAAACGTCTGGTGCTGGCCACGGCCACGGTGGCCTTGCAGGAACAGATTCTGGAACGGGACCTGCCGGATCTGATGGCGCGCACCGGCCTGGTATTCAGCGCCCAGCTGGCCAAAGGCCGCGGCCGCTATTTGTGTTTGAAGCGACTGGACGAACGTCTGGCGGCCGCAGATCAGCAGGCTCTGGCATTGTTTGCCGGGGCGCCGGATGCCGCCGCAACCCAGGTTTATCAGCAGATGCTGAGCGCCTTCAGCCAGGGTGACTGGGATGGTGAACTGGACAGCTGGCAGGCGGGCGTGACGCCCGAGCATTGGCAACCGCTGACCACGGATCATCGTGGTTGCACCAACAACAAGTGCACCTACTTTCGCCAATGCCCATTCTTCAAGGCCAGGGGCAATCTGGAAAAAGCCGATCTGGTGGTGACCAACCTGGATCTGCTGTTGGCGGATCTGGCCTTGGGCGGCGGCGCTGTGCTGCCGGCACCCGAGGACAGCATCTATGTCCTGGATGAGGCCCATCATTTGCCGGGCAAGACCCAGCAGCATTTCACCCTGCATCAGCGTTTGCGCGGCGCCCTGATCTGGCTGGAACAACTCAGCGGCCAGCTGGGCACCCTGGTGCAGCGTTGCGGTCGGCCGGCGGAGTTGGAGGAACAGGTGCAGGCGTTGAGCACGCTCCAGGCCCCGGCCGTGCAGGGTGTCCAGACATTACTGACGCCGTTGGCGGAACTGCCCTTTGTGGCCCGGGATGATCGCTCTGCGGTGCACCGTTTCGCCCTGGGTCAGGTGCCGGCGGCACTGGCCAGTGCCGCCGGTGAACTGGCCGCATTGCTGGCACCGCTGGCGGCACGCCTGGACATGATTGATGGCTTGCTGCAGGAGGTGGTGGACGGTAATCGGCACTGGGACAAGGGGGCGGCAGCGGAGGAGGGCTTGGCAGTGCTGGGCCCACATTTGCAGCGTGCATTGGGTTTGCAGGCGCTGCTGGCGGATTACGCCGGCGCGGCGTTGCCGGCCACCCAGGATATTCACGCACGCTGGGTGGTGCGCAGTCAGTTTGAGAGTGGCGATGAGCTGGAGCTGGTCAGTGCCCCACTGCATCCGGGCGCGCTTTTGCACACCCATCTTTGGTCCCGGGCCTATGGCGTTATCTGTACCTCGGCCACCCTTTCCGCCATGGGGCGTTTCGACCGCTTCCTTTCGCAGGCCGGGCTGCAGGGGTTGAGCCAGGTACTGCGCATTCCCAGCCCGTTCAACTATCCCGCCATCGCCAGTTTCCATGTGCCAGCCATGCTGGCGGATCCGCGCAATGCTGCGGCCCATACCGCGGAGGTGATTGAGCTGCTGCCGGACTTGCTGGCCCAGGCCAACAGTGCCCTGGTGCTGTTTGCCTCCTGGCGCCAGCTTAACGAGGTGGTGGCTGGGCTGCCGGCGGATCTCAAGGACTGTCTGTGGATACAGGGCCAGACCTCAAAGCAGGCGCTGCTCAATGCCCATCGGGCGCGGGTGGATGCCGGCCAGCCCAGTTACATCCTGGGTGTGGCCAGTTTTGCCGAGGGGGTGGACCTGCCGGACGACTACTGTCGCCATGTGATTATCGCCAAGCTGCCCTTTGCGGTGCCGGATGAGCCCCTGGATCAGGCGGCGGCGGAATGGGTGGAAGCCCGCGGCGGCAATGCCTTTTTCGAGATGACCTTGCCGGATGCGGCCATCCGCCTGGTCCAGGCCTGCGGCCGCTTGATCCGGCACGAGCAGGATCATGGCCGCATCACGCTGCTGGATACACGCATTCTGCGCCAGCGCTATGGCCAGTCCTTGCTGGCTTCCCTGCCCGCCTACCGGCGTGAACTTGGTTAAGGACAAGGCACCCTGCTCAAGCTTGACCTTGACATGATGTTAGGGCCTATCCTCGGCGCGCAGTCCCACTCAGCATCGGAGCAGGCACCATGGCTACTACGCATCATTCCCTGAATCTGACTGTCCCCGGCATGGGTAGCGACCACTGAGCCGGCATCATTCGCAGTACGTTGCAACGCCTTGACGGTATCAGCGCCCTGCAGACCAATATCGCCGCCCACCGCGTCAGCTTGGCGTTTGACCCCGACAAGCTGGATGCCGCACGCATTCGTCAGGCGGTGGAAGGCGCCGGTTATGAGGTGGCCGCCGTAGAGGCTGAGGGTGAATCCGGTGACGCTACGGCCATCGAGGCCGCCTACCTGCAGGAGGCAAAAAAACGCCTGTGGATTGCCGGGGTGCCTACCACCCTGATCATGCTCCTGATGATGCCGCACATGTTTTGGCAGCCCTTGCCTGGTTACCTGGCAATTGTGGTGCTGCTGGCGTTTCCAGTGGTTTTTCTCTTTGGTGGCGCCGCCACGCACCGGGCAAGTTGGCGATCGTTGACCAACCGCACGTTCAATATGGACGTGTTGATTTCCATGGGCAGTTTGCCGCCCTACCTGATCGGCCTGGTGGGGTTCATATATCCCATGACTTCCTTCGTGGAAATGGCGGCGACCATTATGACGTTCCACCTCCTGGGCCGTTACCTGGAGGCACGGGCCAAGGGTCAGGCGTCACAGGCCATACGTCGTTTGCTGACGCTGGGTGCAAGAACCGCCTGGGTGGAAAGTGATGGCCAGGAAATCGAGATACCTATCAAGCAGTTGCTACCTGGCCAGATCATGGTGGTGCGCCCGGGCGAAAAGATTCCCACCGATGGTGAAGTGGTTGGTGGTGAAAGTCATGTCGATGAATCCATCGCGACCGGCGAATCCGTACCCGTATACAAACAGGCAGGGGAGCCAGTGATCGGTGCCACGCTTAACAAGGAAGGGCGGCTTCGAGTACGGGCAACCCGGGTTGGCGCTGATACCTTCCTGTCCCAGGTGATACGTCTGATCGACCAAGCCCAGGGTTCGCGAGTGCCCATCCAGGAATTTGCTGACCGCATGACGGGACGTTTTGTGCCAGTGGTGATTCTGATTGCACTGGCCAGCTTAATGGCTTGGTTGCTACTGCCGGAGACCTTGCGGCCGATACTCTACTGGGGCGAGGGCTTTTTGTTTTGGGTGGATGCGGAGCGGGCAACGCCGATCCTTGCCATGCTTGCGGCCATTGCGGTACTGGTCATCGCCTGTCCCTGTGCCCTGGGGCTTGCGACGCCCACTGCGTTGATGGTGGGTTCAGGCATTGGCGCAGAGCGCGGTATCCTGATTCGGTCTGGCGAAGCCATACAGACTTTCAAGGATGTTAAGGCGATTGTACTGGACAAGACTGGCACCATCACCCGTGGTGAGCCCGCTTTGGTGGACATAGCCCCTGCCGACGGAATCAGCGCTGATGAATTGCTACAGCTCACGGCCACGGTGGAGAATGCCTCTGAACATCCCATTGCGCGTGCCATTGTCGCGGGTGCCAGAGCACGCGGCGTTCAGTTGGGACAGGTTGAGCGCTTCAGCTCCACCGGCGCCCGCGGTGTTTCCGGCCAGGTTAATGGCAAGACGGTATTGATCGGCAATCGCAATCTGTTGGCAGAGCTTGCGGTAAGTGGATTGGATGCGCTGGATGCGGCATTGGCTGAGCTGGAGTCCAGGGGTAGTACGGTGGTGATTGTTGCCCGCGATGGTCAGGCGCTGGGTCTGGTGGCGGTGGCAGACACTATTAAGCCGGAAGCGGCAGCGGCCGTGCGTGGCTTGCAGGCGTTGGGCCTACACGTGGTTATGGTTACCGGCGACAATGAACGCGCCGCCCATGCGGTGGCAAACGCAGTGGGTATCAATGAGGTCCAGGCGGGCGTGCTGCCGCAAGGCAAAGTCGAGGCTATTCGCAAGCTGCAGGCAACATTCGGCAATCATGTTGCCATGGTTGGTGATGGTATCAATGACGCCCCCGCTCTGACTCAGGCCAATGTGGGTATCGCGATCGGTGCTGGTGCTGATGTTGCTATCGAAGCCGCTGATGTCACCCTGGTGAGTGGTGATCTGACGGGTGTGGTGGAAGCTATGCGGCTGTCTCAAGCGACCTTCAGGAAGATTGTGGAGAATTTGATCTGGGCCAGCGGCTATAACCTTGCTGCCATTCCTATTGCTGCGGTTGGGCTGCTGCACCCCATGATCGGTGTGATTGCCATGACGGCCAGTTCGCTGTCGGTGATCGGCAATTCACTGCTACTCAAGCGCCGCTTCGACAGGAGTTCTCACGTATGAAAATCAGCGAAGCATCCCGAGCTTCTGGGGTCAGCGTACGCATGATTCGTTACTACGAGAAAATTGGTTTGATCAATCCGCCGTCGCGTACGGGTGCCGACTACCGGAACTACCAGCAACAGGATTTGCACATGCTGCGTTTTATCCGCCGCGCCCGTCTGCTTGGCTTCGCCATGGATCAGGTTGCCGAGTTGGTCAGCCTTTGGCGTGACCGCAAGCGTGCCAGCGCTGACGTCAAGCGTATTGCCGCTGCGCATGTCCAGACGCTGCGCGCACGTATTGCTGAACTGCAGGAAATGGTGACTGTGCTGGAAGATCTGGCAGCGCAGTGTCACGGCGATCAACGGCCGGATTGCCCCATTCTGCAGGGACTGGACAATCCGGCTAAGCCTGTGTGAGGCCTGGCCAGTTTGAAGCCTGGATAGTTGCGTGCCGACGTTTTATGGTTGCAGCATGCGGCCAGGCACATCGCTGTTGAAACGGCCTGGGGCATAGGTGATCAGGCGATCATTATCCAGCTGCCCCAATAATTGCAGGTAGAAGGCGAGAAAATCTTCCTGGCTGATATCCGCCACCAATGCCGCCAGTTGCCGCTGACTGTCGAAGTTGTAAAAACCCTGTTCCAGATCGCGCCAATAACGGCGGCTGCGTTGGGCCAGGTTTTGATCCGACTCCAGCAATTGACTGATCAAACCTTGCTGAAAGGCAGCAAATTCGCTGGCGGGCATGGCCTGCAACACGGCCAGATGGTTTTCGAGAAAACTGCGGGTCGCCTGAAAGAGCTCCGCTGGCCCTGCCACCGGGGACTGCACGGCGAAACTCAAACCGCCACGGCGGTGCAGCAGGGTGGGTGAGGTGAACACCGCATAGCCCAACTGCTGTTCCGTGCGCAGCGCTGTGAAATAGGCGTTGCGCAGAATGCGGGCGGTCAGGCCCAACATGGCCCGGGCCGCCAGACTGTCATCCGGCGCCTGAAAATACAGCACCAGAGCCGCGTCCTCTTGCTCAACCAGCACCTGCTGGCGTAAGGGCCCCAGACCCTGCAGGGATTGCACCCTGGGTTCAGGGATGGTCAACGCCTGGAGTGGCAGTGCCTGCCGCAAGACCTGGGCCAGCTGCTCGGGCGCGGTGGCTTCCAGGTTGCCGTGCAGCAGCGCCGTCACCTGCATGGCGTCCAGCCGATGCAGCATCCAGGCGCGCAAGGAGGCTGGCGTGACCTGTGCCATATGCACCGCCAACACATCCGGATGATGGGTGCCTTCCAACAGCTGATGTTCCAGCTCCGTGAACACCTGGTTGTAAACCCGGTCGGTGCGGAAATTCAGGTAGCCGCGGATCAGATCATCCTGGTGCTGGGCCAAACGCTGGGGCTGGATTTCCAGTTGCGTGAGGGCCTGCAGGATCTCTGCCGCCAACAGAATCTGCTTGTCTGCATAGCCGCCCAGCTGCAGGCTCAAGCCATTGTCGCTGCGGCCAATGCTGTAACTCAGGCCGGCAATTTCCGCAGGATAGGCATAGGCATTGAATTCGTGCTGCAGCAGACGTGCAAAGAGCGCGGCATGCACCACCGTGAGCAGGCCATCACGCAGACCTATGCTC